>JBEKEP010000071.1:0-20247 GCA_050013775.1 Occallatibacter sp.
CCCATCACGGTTGCGGGTTGGGTCTGCGCCAAAGCGTCGCCGGCAACTGCCGTTGCGGCGAGAGCGGCAAAAAGTTCTCTGCGGTTCATAGCGGTTTCCTTTGCGAGGTTGTCCCTGTCGCAGTCTAACTCCGCTAACCCCGCTAGCGCCGCTAACTCCGCTCTATTTCTGCGCCGTCTGCACCGGCTTCTGCCCGCTCGTCGCAGGCGGGTTCACATGCGCATTCAGGAAGTCGGTCAAGTCTTCAACGTCCTGCCGCGTGCCCACCATGGGCGGCATGAAGTGGTGGTATGGCGAATCGGCCTTGTACTCGTGCAGCATGGTGACGAAGCTTTCAATGTTGGCCCGGTCGCGTCCGGCCAGCAACTTCACCAGCGGCCGATACCCCTCGAGCGTGTGGCACGATCCGCATTCGCCGCGAAAAATCGCCTCGCCGCGCGAGTAGCCGGAATTCGTGTCGTAGACCCAATTCGAGTGCGCCAAATAGCCCGCTTGATCAATCTTGAGGGCGTAGGGCACGCGCACGCCGTTCGAATACATCCAATGGCCGATGACAAACGGCTTGCGCAGCATCTCGCGCGAATATTCGCCGGCGGCCGTCGCCATCAACGCCAGCAGCAGAATAGCCACCGCGTGCGCGGGATTGAAGTCCACGGGGTTGCGGTAAGCCAGATAGTAGGCTGCGACGATGATCGTCGCCGAAGCCATCACGATCAACAGCGCCATGCGCGTAACAATCGAGAAGGTCCCGGTGCCCATGGTGTCGATGCCCAGCGTCAGCAATGCGCGCTGTGACTCCGGAACCATCAACAGGTACCAGCCAAACAGGAACGGCATGGCCACGAACGACGGCACCAGCCACTTTACGCTCCACTTGACCAGCGAGGCCTTGAGCCGAGGCTGTGCGCCTCCATCGATGCGGCTGGCGCTGATAAGCGCCCAGATGCCGGCCAGCGAGGCGCACACACAAGAACGCAGCAGCAGGCTCGGCCAGTAAGTCGGATTGAAAAAGGCGTTCCAGAATTTGCTCGCCTCGTGCCCTGTGCCCGCCACGGCAAGCCACGTGTCGCCGGGCGTCAGCATGAAGGTAAGAATGCCGTTGATGATGATGAGCGTGCATACCGAAGCGCCCGCGTACACCCAGCCCACCGCCAGGTGCAGCTTGGCATCGATCTTGTTCCAGGTATAGTAATACACGGCGGCCGTGCTCAGCTCGACGATGAAGAACACCCACTCGATGGCCCACCCGAAGACGAAGTTGTGAATCAACGTGCTGGTGGCTTCAGGATGCGTCAACCCAATGGCAAACCAGATGCCCACGCCGGAGATGGTGCCGAAGACGCCCGTCAGCACAAGAAAAAACTTCGAGTAGCCCACCAGCTCCTTGAGCCAGTCCTCGCGTCCTTCGCGCAGAGCCTTGCGCTCAGCCAGCGGTAGGTAAAGTCCGCCGCCCACGGCAAACTGCGAGATCATGACGTGAAAGATGGCGATGATGCCAATCACCCAGCCCGAGCCGAGATAAGGAATGTCCCAAAACGGATAGTTCATCGTCGATCTTCCTTTAGCGAATGGTCCAATAACCGATGACAGTCGTGGCTAGCAGCGCGAACACCGCCAGCAACCCAAAATAGTGCGCCGCCCGCGCGCGCCGTCCCGCTTCCTTGTTCTTGTCGTAGAACGGAATCAGGATCCAGAGCAAAAGGCCCAGCGTGAACAGCAGCATGCCTGCAATCTCGCCCGCCTCGCCGGGCAGCACCGCGCCCAGCAACTTCAGCATCTCGAAGGGACTCATGAAGTACCACTCGGGATGAATGCCCATGGGCGCTGGCGCCAGCGCGTCATACTGCTTGCCCAGCGCCCAAGGAAACACCGAAGCCAGAAGCGCCAGGATATTGAGCGAAATGATCCACATCGCAATGTCCTTGCGCAGAAAGTTCGGCATGAACGGCATGGATTTGCGCTCCGAGGCCGGCTTGGCCTCTTCGCTCTCAGGCACGGCATTGCCGTAGCGCTGCACCAGCCACAGGTGAAACCCCAGAAGGGGAATGAACAATGCAGGGAGCACCACAACGTGCAGCGCAAAGAACCGCTGCACGGTAAATTCGGTTACGTCCGGGCCGCCGCGCAGCATGTTGGCGATCGCCGTACCGATCCAGGGAATCGCCACCGGAATCTGCAAGCCAACCTTGGTGGCGAAATAACTCAACTCATCCATGGGCAGCAGGTACCCGGAGAAGCCGAAGCACGCAGCCAGCCCCAGCAGCACCATCCCCGAAAACCAACCCAGTTCGCGCGGCGTGCGGTACGCCTTCATAAAGAAGACTGAGAACATGTGGACGAGGATGGCGAACATCATCAGGTTGGCCGCCCACGCATGCGCCGAGCGGATCAGCCAGCCGAAGTGCATCACAAACGTGATCTGCCGGACCGATTCGTAGGCCTCCACGCCCGGCCGGTAGTACACCAGCAGCAGCACGCCCGTGAAGCATTGCAGCATGAAGAGGAACAGTGTGATGCCGCCCCAGTAATACCAGAAGGATTGCGCATGCACCGGGACGGTCTTCTTGCGCGCAAAAGCGGCAAGATCCGAAATGCCCAGCCGCTCATCCATCCAGTCGTAAACACTGCTCGCGATCATTCTTGTCGTCATGCTCGGTTCCTTGTGAATCCGAATTCATCAACCAAGCGGCACTGGTGAAGTGAGCGGAGCGCCACGTTCCAACTCCGCTGACTCCGCTAACTCCGCTTTACCGGCAAAGCCATCCGCCGTCCACCACCAGCAAGTGACCCTGCACGTAATTGCTCGCGTCCGACGCCAGAAACACTGCCGCGCCTGCCAAATCCGAAGGCAGACCCCAGCGTCCCATAGGAATTCTGCTCAGGATCGCGGCCGAACGCGCCGCATCGGCACGCAACGCCGTCGTGTTGTCCGTCGCCATGTAGCCGGGAGCGATGGCATTCACGTTGATGCCTTTGTCGGCCCACTCATTGGCCAGCGCCTTGGTCAACTGTCCCACGCCGCCTTTTGCCGCGGCATATCCGGGTACCGTAATTCCACCTTGAAACGACAGCAGCGAAGCAGTGTTGATGATCTTGCCGTGCCCCTGCGCCAGCATCAGTCGTCCCGCGTACTGGCTCAGAAACCACACCGCGTTCAAATTGGTGTTGATCACCGTGTTCCAAAACTCTTCCGAGTGCTCGGCAGCCGGTGCGCGCCGGATGGTCCCTGCGTTGTTCACCAGGATGTCGATCGAGCCGAACTCCTTCACCGTGTCGTCCACCAGCATCTTGCGAACGGCTTCATCGCACACGTCGCCCGACCGCGTAATGTAACGGACGCCCGTCTTCTTCACTTCCTCAACGGTCGAATCCAGAACTTTGTCGTAGTTGTGCAGCGTTACGTTGGCGCCGGCCTGGGCAAAGGCGATCGCCATGCCGGCTCCCAGGCCCTGTCCGGAGCCGGTGACCAGTGCGTTCTTGCCCTTGAGGCTGAAGAGATCGAGGATTCCCATGAAAACTCCTTATGCTGCGAGAATTAGGACGCCGCGGCCGTCACGCCTTGACGTTCGCATCCATTATCCTCGCGATACCTCGACTCCCGTGTCGTTGACTGCGGCCTTGAAAACCTTCAGCGGCTTGGGCGGCGGCCCGCTCACGTTGGCGCCGGTGTAGGCGTTGTACACGCCGCCGTGGCACGCACAGTGAATGCGATCCATCTGCGGCTCATATTGCACCGTGCAGCCCAGGTGCGTGCAAACTGCAGTCAGCGCTACCCAGGTGTTGTCCGCGTGGTGAATCAGCATGGCCGGCGCAGTGCCGAACTTGAACATCAGCACTGATCCCGCCGGCAGCTTCTGCGCATCCTTCAGTGTCACTTCGGTCACGGCCGCGGCGCTCAGCGCCATCTCGCTTGGGCTCGCCAGGTAACGGTACACGGGATAGGCCAGTGCGGCCGCATAGCCGATGCCCGCCACGCTCGCGGCGGCTAGAAAGGCGCGGCGCGTTTTGGTGTCGCCGTTCTCTACGTGCTCGGGAACAATATTTGGTGCAATCTCAGTCACACTCATCGCAGTCTCTACGCGGTTACGCCGCGCCCTCCATGGTTTTCTGTGCGCGCGCCACAACCGACACGAGCCAGCCAATCACGCCCAGGCCGGCGACAAAGAGCAACAGGAACAATCCCACCACGCCCCAGTTGGTCGCTATAGCCCGGTCCCAAACGTCGTATCCCTTCGACAAGAGCGTCACGTCGCGCACGCCGTCGCGATAGACCGTCAGCATGATCTCCACCAGCACCGCCGACAGAACAGCAGTCCAGCTCAGCCAGCCGGCCGTGATCTTGCCGAATCCCGCGATCGCGCCCACCAGCACGGCCACCACCACCAGGGCGATCCAGCCATACCCGGCGAAACCGGCAAACTTGTAAGCCGGATAAATCGCGTGGCCGGCAAGTCCTGCCTTCACCACGTCGGGCTGCACGCTCGCTGCCCACAGTCCAGCGGCCAGGTAGACAATCCCGAAGCCGGCAGCCACTTTGCCACCCAGCCCGGCAACAAACTTCTTCTCTTCCGCGGTAAAGGTGCTGCGCCCCGCTAGGTACACCAGCCACAACCCGCCAATGAACAACCCGCCGGCCATCATCAGCAACCAGCGTGGCGTCAGCGTGGGGTCGCCCGTGGGCAGGAACCGGCCCATGGCCGACGCCGCGTACATTCCGTGCCACGCTTCGGGCCGCAGCATCAGCGTCATATTTGTGGAGAGTATTCGCGCCACGCAGCCTGCCAGCAGCCAAGCGATCAGCCCCACCCACCACGCCGATTTCCCCTGGTCAAGCCGCGCCGAGAACTTGTAGAGCAACCAGTAGACCAGGATCAGCGTGGGGATGATCGCGATCCAGTACACCCCGATCAGCACGCTACTGGTGTAAAGCGCGCGACCGTAAAGCACCTGTGCAAAAAGCAGGGGCGGCACTCCCAGGTTGATCACGTACGTCATCACGATCGTGAGCCGCTTCGCCAAAGCCCGGGCGGTCGTGTGCGCATGTGCCGACGAGCGGAACAGGCTCAGAAGAATCGCCAGCAGCAGCCCTCCCAACAACATCTCCACAGCCACAAAATGCAGCGACAGCGTCACCACATGCAGCAGTTTCATCAGCCACACGGGAGCCGGCAAAGGAATGGGATCCACTGCGGGATAAGGATTCATGGCTTCACTTCTTTCACTTACTTCGCTTCTTTCATTTGCTTCTCTTGGCGATCATCAGAACGCGCGCAACATCTGCCCGCGAGCTGCTCTAAGTCCGCGTGCCAACGCCCGCGCCTTTCTTTCCTGCGCAACGAAAGCGGCAGGCTGAAAACGCGGCAGAGCAAGCGCGGCACATTCTGGACTCTTTTACTCCAATTTTGAATGGAACGAACCAAAGTTATCGCCCACGGCGACCTGGGGTCTGTGATCCATAACACATCAGCTTGTGACAAATTCAACTACGCTCCCGATTGGCAGCAGGGATCGTCCCCGGGCTCCAAAGCATGCCCATCCGACCGTCTCGCACCGCGCGGCGTTGGCGCTGCTCAAAGAAATTCATTCGGTAGGGTGACGCGATGAAGAGACCGAATTCGTCCATGCAACTGACCCGCGCCGCGGATTATGGCGTGCGCGTAATGGTTCAACTCACCGCCCTGGCAGGCAACGGACGGGTTTCGCTTCCCGATCTGGCGCACGCCACGAGCGCCCCGGAAAGCTTTCTCTCAAAAGTGCTGCAATCCCTCGCACGCGCCGGGCTCATCTCCTCGCGCCGCGGCCAGCAGGGCGGTTTCCACATTACGCCGCGCGGCGCAGTAGCATCCATGCGCGAAGTCATCGAGGCCGTCGACGGCGTCATTTGTCTGAATGTCTGCCTCATCCCCGGCCGGTCCTGCTCGCGCAAGGCGCATTGTCCCGCACACCCGGTTTGGATTGAGGCGCAGCAGGCTATGATGGAGGTTCTCTCCCGCGCCACCATCGCTTCTCTGGCCGCTCCGGCAGGCTCCGCAAAGGCTCAAGCTTCGGCAAAACTCGCCGTCCAATAACCGCTCACCCGGCGCGCGCCATTTGCCTTTCTCCGCTCGCGGTGTTTCAATGGAAACATTGAAACAGGGGTGCTCCGCAGGATAGCGGGGCTGAGAAATACCCTCGAACCCGATCCGGATAATACCGGCGTGGGAAGCTTTCGAAGCCGAGCAGCAATTCTTCCTTCCATCGCAGCTCAAGCTCCTTTGTTTCAGGCAAAACGAAACAAAGGAATCCCATGTCTTCTGCTGTCCTCGCCCGTGATCGTCAAACGCTCCTCTGCATCGCCCCCACCGTGTCCGCCGGGGCTTTTCTCTTGTTCCTCTGTCTTGCCGCGCCCATAACTGCCCAGCAAAATCCCGCTCCGGCTCCGCAGAATTCTCAAACCCCGGCGCAACAAAAACCGGCGCCCGTCACCACCACCGTCGTGGTACACGGCGAAATCGAAGACAACTATCTTCCCGGATCCGTCACGGTCGGCACGCTCGATGGAGCCCCTTTCCCGGAGACACCGCTTTCAGCCACCGTCGTCACCCGCGACCTGCTCAGCGATCAGGACGCCCGTCTGCTCTCCGACGTGGTCAAGAACGATGCCTCGGTCGGCAACGACTACGTGCCCGTGGGCTACTACGGCGACTACCAGATTCGCGGTTTTCCGCTCGATCTCGCCACTGGATTCGAAGTCAACGGCATGACCATCGCCGGCGAGCAGGATGTGCCGCTCGAAAACAAGGAGCAGGTCGAATTCCTGAAAGGCATCGCCGCGGTCGAAAGCGGCGTGGCCTCCGCAGGTGGTCTCGTCGACTTCGTCACCAAGCGCCCTGCCAACATCAAGGCCGTTGATCTTGCCACCGATCATCGCGGCTCTGCCTTCGGCGCTGTCGACCTCGGCCATCTCTTCGGCAGCCGCAAGCAAGTGGGCGCGCGCGTGAATCTTGCCGGCGAGCGCATCGTTCCCTACATGAACGACACTAACGGATGGCGCGCCATGGGCGCAGGTGCGGCCGACTGGAAGATCGACCCCGCCACCACGCTCAAGGGCGACTTCGAGTACCAACACAAGACCGAGCGCGACGGCAGCGGCTACCAGTTGCTCGGCGGCGCCACGCTGCCCGACATCAACCAGATCTATCGCTCCACCATGCTCGGCGATCAGCCCTGGGGTCCACCCGACACCTACGACACCTTCAACACCGGCGCGCGCCTCGAGCACACTTTTTCGCCGGCGTGGGCCGCCTTTGCCGCCGGTAGCTTCAGCCACTCGCTCATTCAGGACAATGTACTCTACGCCTACGGCTGCTATTACGAGACGGAGTGCGCGCAAAACCCAGGCCCGGGCCAGTCACCGGCATTCTTCTTCGCTCCCGACGGCACCTACGATATCTACGACTATCGCGATCCCGGCGAGCTGCGCATTGATGCAGAAGCGGAAGCCATGCTCACCGGCCACATCCACACCGGCGCGGTCACGCACGACATCACCATGGGCGGCGAGGTCTTTCTGCGCAGCGTGCAGCAACCCGGCTTCTACACCGTGCAGAACCCTTACGATCCCAGCGGCGTTGTGCAGGACGGTGCGGTCTACACTTACGTTGGCTCCGACAATATCTATCAGCCCATCGCGCAGCTTCCAGCCCCGGGAGCAGCCACCTCTCTCGAAAATCCGCTCGAAACCGCAGGTCCGCGCCGTCTTTGGGAAGACAGCCATCAGGCCGCGGGTGTGATTCAGGACCGCGTGCATCTTCCCGGCCGCGTTCAACTCATAGTCGCCGGCCGCTACGATTCGTTGCGCGATCACAACTACTCAGCTTATGCGAGTTGCGCGGACTTCACCGTGCCCGATGCATGCGATCCCACGTTCACCGACAAAGGCGTCTGGCTCCCGCAATTCGCCATCACCTTCAGCCCCGTTGCGAACCTCACCCTCTACTCGAATTACGGTGTCATGTTGTCTCTCGGTCCGCAGGGCCCCTTCTGGACCGACAATGGCAGCCAATTTCTCGCGCCCTTCTTCACGCGCCAGGCCGAGGTGGGCGCAAAGTACGAGCCCGGCCAGCGCATTCTTCTCACCGCCGCGTTCTTCCACATGCACGCGCCGTTCTTCTATCCCAAAGTGATCCAGGCGCCTGACAACTCTTGCCCGGCAAGCGTCTTCGTCGCTCCCGGCGATCTCTGCTTCGAACAGGAAGGCCGCGAAACCCACAATGGCGTCGAATTCAACGTCGAAGGCAAAGCCGCCAGTTGGCTGCGGCTGAACTTCTCCGCCGCGGCCATGAACGCCTCAGCGTCCAATACCGGCACTCCATCGTTCGACAACAAGCAAGTGATCAACGTGCCGCACGCGCAGGCGAATCTATTCGCCGACGTCGGCGTACCGCGCATCCGCGGCCTGCATTTGATGCTCGGCTGTAACTTCGCATCGCGCAAGGAAGCCCTGCGCGACGACACCGTGAGCGTGCCCAGCTACAATCTCTTCAACCTGGGTGCGCGCTACACGCCCGGCGGCGAACAGGGCCGCGTCACCTTCCGCATCTATGCCGATAACATCGCCAACAAGCGCTACTGGTCCGACACCGGCGCAAGTTACGGCGATACTTTTGTCTGGGAGGGTGCACCCGCAACGGTGCGCCTCTCCGCCCACTACACGTTTTAGGAGCCCGCGTGGTGTGCGACAAACGAAATTACCCGTGCCCCCTCCTTTTCCGCGCTTCTTGCGGAAAAGGGTGGGAAATTGTGCCACTGTTTATGAGTCGAATCAATCTCAGCCCGCGTAGCGGGCGAAAGAAGGTAGCCCCAGGCGTAAGCCTGGGGTCCAGTGCGTGAATCGACGTATAGCCCGCTTCAGCGGGCGTAAGATCATCGGAAAGCAATTCGCAAACATGGATCAACCCGCAAAAGCCCACGGCATGGACGGTACGCTGGTCCCCCCCGACTGGCCTCCGCTCACGTTGGACGAAGTGCACGCGCTGCTTGGTCAGTTTCCCGCGCTCAGCGAACCTACGCGCATTCTCACCGTGAGCCCGCGCCCATTCTCCGCGGCCGGTGTCGCCGCCACAAAACAGACGAACGTCTTCATCAAGCGCCATCACCATTCAGTGCGCGATCGCGAAGGTTTGCTCGAGGAGCATCGTTTCCTCGCGCATTTGCTGGCCCACGGCGCGCCTGTCCCGCGCGTCTACGCTTCCGCCGCCGGAGAAACCGCAATCGAACTCGGCGACTCAATCTACGAGGTGCATGAAACTCCCGCGGGCGTCGATCTCTATGAAGAAGCCATCTCCTGGACGCCCTTTCGCACCGTGGCCCATGCGTATTCCGCCGGGCAGGCTCTCGCGCGTCTGCATCTAGCCGCGCGCAATTTCGCCGCTCCGCCCCGCAAGCCCCGCCCGCTCGTCGCCAGTTTCACCGTTTTTGCCGCACTGGATCCCATCGCGGCCATGGCGCGTTATCTTGGCCTCCGCCTGTCGCTGGCCCGCCATACGGCCGTTCGCGTTTGCGCAGCGCAGGCGATCGACCTCCTCACGCCCTTCCACGCCGAGCTTGCGCCGCTCCTCCCCGCCCTCCCGCCGCTGTGGACCCACAACGACCTCCACGCCTCCAATCTTTTCTGGAGCGATCAGTCTCCCGAAGCGCACGCTACCGCCATCATCGATTTCGGCCTCGCCGACCGCACCAACGCCGTGCACGACCTGGCCCACGCCATCGAGCGCAACACCATCGAGTGGCTGTCACTCGTCAACGATCCCGCGCATCCTGACGATGTCCCGACGCACATCGATCATTTAGAAGCACTTCTCGATGGTTACGAATCCCTCCGTCCCCTCACGCCCGCAGAAGCCGCCGCCCTCGCGCCCATGACCGCTCTCTGCCACGCCGAGTTTGCTCTCTCTGAGGCCGATTACTTTCTCGGCGTGCTCCACTCTGAAGAAAAAGCCGTCGCCGCGTACGATGGCTGGCTGGTCGGTCACGCGCAATGGTTCCTCGGCGACGCTGGCGGCGAGCTGCTCGACGCTCTGCGCCGCCGCGCCAAAGCCCGCAACCCGCGCAAAGCGATTCTCCAATGAACTGGACGCCCATCGCCACCTGGCTCACCGCGCATGGCCTGGAACTCGCGGGAGCTGTCACCGCCATCCTCGGCATCTGGCTCACCACAAAACGCCTGCTCATCTGCTGGCCGGTCACCCTGGTCTCAATTTTTGTCTACATGGTGGTCTTCTATCGCGCCGGCCTGTTCTCCGATGCGTTGCTGCAGGTCTTTTTCGTCGCCTTCACCTTCTACGGCTGGTGGCACTGGTGGCGCGGCGTGCGCCAGGAAGGCTCCGTGCGCGTTGTCCCGCTTCCGCGTTCGAGCCTCATCACCGCCGTCGTCCTGGGCATACCGGGCAGCTTCGTGCTGGGAACCGTGGCCCGGCATCTCCACGCTGCATTGCCCTACCTTGACGCCGTGCTTATGAGCTATAGCCTTGTCGCCAGTTGGTGGGGCGCGCGCAAGCACATCGCCAACTGGTGGCTCTGGATTGTGGTGGATCTCGTCTACATCGGCGAATACATCTACAAGGATCTCTGGCCCACGGCGCTGCTCTACGCGGGTCTCGTGGGTCTCGCCGTCTTAGGCCTGCGCGACTGGCGTCGCGCCGCGGCTTCCGATCAGATTGCCGCCTGAACCACATTCTGCAGCGGCTCGCCCTTCATGTAGCGCCGCAACTCATCGGCCACCGTGCGCAACGCGCGCGGCGCAAACTCCGGTGACGATGCGGCGACGTGCGGCGTAATCAGCAGATTCGGGCAGCTCCACAGCGGATGCCCTACGGGCAATGGCTCGGGATCGGTCACGTCCAGCGCAGCGCGAATCCATCCTGAGTTCAGCGCCTCCACCAGTGCATCGGTATCCACAATCGGCCCGCGCGCTGCATTCACCAGCAGCGCTCCCTGCCGCATCAAGGCAAGTTGGCTCCGGCCGATCAATCCCTTGGTCTCCGCGGTCGAGGGCAGAATCAGCACCACCACCTCGGCTTGCGGCAGCAACTGTTCCAGTTCACTCACGGCGTGCACCTCGGGCGCGGTGCGTGCGCTGCGCGCCACGCGCAGCATCTTCACGTTGAACGGCGCCAGCATGCGCTCAATCTCTTTGCCGATCGCCCCGTACCCCACCAGCAACACCGTCTTTCCCGTCAACTCCTCCAGCATCACCTCGGGATGGAACGGCCGCGTGTCTCCGGTAATCTGCGCGTAGTGCGCGCTGGCCTCGAAGCGGCGCTTCCATATGCCGGACTTCTGGATGTCGAGGTACAGAGGGAAATACTTCAGCATCGCCAGAATCGCCGCCAGCGTCCACTCCGCCGTGGAAACATTGTGCGCACCATGCGCGTTGCAAATCGTCACATGCGGGCCCACCGTTCCCGGAATCCACTCCGTCCCCGCCATCATCGAGAGCACCAGCTTCACCCCGTTCAGGTGCGGCCAGGCACGCATGGCCCGCGCTGCATAAGGATCGGGAATCCACACATCGATGTCGACATCGTGGTCCATTTTGTCCGACACGGGAATGAGCTCGATCCCCTTGGGGAAATCGCGCAGCAAGTTTTCTGAAATAGAAGCTGGGTATCCGACACGTAGCATGGGGTCAGTAAGCCCGACCGGCCGCGGGCTTCTCACTAGTATGCTACGGCATGCGAGGCTCCCTAAAAGCAGGGCGTTTCGTTGCCCGATCATTTCCGCGCCCTCCCGCACTCCCGCACGCAAGATGTGAGAGAATTCAACCGCAGATTGCCCCATGCGCCTGAGAACAAAAAAGACCTGGTCGCATCACCAACTCGCCGTCAAGCTCCGCCTCGAAGGCGGCGGCGAGCAGGGAATGCTTTCCTTCGAGCGGCGTCGTTTGCTCATCCATGCCGCCAAAACCGCGTTCGCCGCGGCTCTCTGCTGGTGGCTGGCCTTGCGCTTCGGCCTCCACGATGGTTATTGGGGATCCATCAGCGCCATCATCGTGATGCAATCGAATGTCGGAGCCACCGTCACCGCTTCGCGCGAACGCCTCCTCGGCACCTTCATCGGCGCTCTCTTCGGTTTTGCGTTTTCTCTCTTCGGCGCGCCTCCCTGGAACTACATACTCGCCGTTTTTCTTGCCATCGTCGTCAGCGGCCTGCTGGGCATGCGCGACAGTGCGCGCCTTGCCTGCGTCACCATCACCATCATCATGCTGGTTCCCGGTTCGGTTTCGCGCTGGAGCCTGGCGCTCGATCGCGTCGGCGAAGTATTGCTCGGCATTGTCATGGCGCTCGCGGTCACCACGCTCATTTTTCCCGATCGCGCGCGTGTGTGGCTCCGTGACGGCCTGGCTCAGGAGTACCTGATGCTCGGCGCATTCTTCGCGGCCATTCTCGCAGGCTTTCGCAGCGCGCCACCACAGAATCTATCCGCGTTGCGAGAAGACCTGCAGGCCCTGCTGCGCGGCAACAGTCAGCTCCTCGATGCCGCGCGCAACGAGCCCGGCGGTCCCGGTTGGCGCGAAGGCCTGAGCCTGCTCACGCAATTCGGCAGCTCGCTCCTTGACGCGCTCCTGGCCCTCGAGTTCGCGGTCAAAGACAGTCACGAAGATCGCTTCGCGCAGCAGTTGGAGCCGGTGCTCACGCACCTTGCGGACGACATTCACTCCGGTTTCAATTTCATCGCCGGCTGCATTCACCGCTGGCGCTTCAGTAAGCCGGCCGAAGGCATCTATCTCGAACAGGACATTGCCGATCTCGAAGCACGCATGGACGAGGTCCGCCACACCGGCATCGGCTTCTCGCAGGCCGAGATCATGCGCGCCTACGCAGTGCAGTTGCATCTCAAGCAAATCGCGCGCCTGCTGCGCGCCACCCGCATCGAAACCAGCCGCGCTGTAGGTCAGGGGTATAAAGAGATCGAACCGGCCTGAAACGAAACGCCTCCGTGCCCAGTCCTTTTGCGCTTTTTGCAAAAGGGTGGGACGCCCATCTCAAGATGAATTTGTCATCCTGACAGATTGTCATCCCGAGCGACCAAAACTAGGATTGGTCATCCTGAGCGAGTCCCGGCGTGCCGGGACGAGTCGAAGGACCTGCATTTGCTTCTTTCTGGAATTAGTAATGAGGCTCTGGGACATCGTACGAGCGGACTCGCTCCCTTGCTCCCTCGCTCCCTGCTTTTCTCACACCTTAAGCAGTTCCGTATACACCGCCATGCCCACCACGGCGTCCGCGCCCAACGCATCCAGCGCATCCACTTCCTGCTGGCTGCGAATGCCGCCGGCCACAATGAGCTGCTTCTTGGTCAGCTTGCGCAGCCGCTCTGCCACGTCGGCAGGAAATCCTCGCATGGTTCCTTCCGTGTCAACGTGCGTGTAGAGGAATGCGGCCGCATACGGCTCGAGCTGCGGAATCGCTTCGTCCGCCGTGAGCTCCACCTGCGCCTTCCAACCCTTAACAGCAATGCGCCCGTTCTTCGTGTCGATTCCGGCCACCACGCGCTCTGCGCCCACGCTCTCCGCCAGCTTCGCCGCAAACTCGGTGTTCACCGTGCCCTCGGCGGAAAAAAGTGCCGACCCGATGATCACGCGTTGTGCGCCCGCCTCCAGCACCTGTCCCGCCCGCTCAACCGTGTGGATGCCGCCGCCCGCTTGCACGGGCAGCCGCTTGGCAATCTGCCCCACCAGCGCGGAGTTCTCACCCTGCCGCATCGCCGCGTCAAGATCGATGAGTTGCACAAGGGGGAAGCGCGAGAAGCGCTCGATCCAGTATTCAAAATCGTCGAATGCCAGGCGCAGTTTCTCGCCCTGCACCAGTTGCACAATGCGCCCGCCCAGCAAATCAATCGAAGGAATCAGCATGGCAACCTCACAGGTACGCCTACTCGCGCCAGCTCCTCTTTGAGCGACCGAGAAGTCGAGACACCGAAGTGAAAAATGCTCGCCGCCAGAGCCGCGTGCGCTTTGCCGTGCGAGAAGACGTCGGCAAAATGCGCCACCGTTCCCGCGCCGCCCGAAGCAATCACGGGAATGCCCACCGCCTCGCTCACCGCCGCGGTCAGCTCACAGTCAAATCCCGCGCGCGTCCCGTCCGCATCCATCGAAGTCAGTAGGATCTCGCCCGCGCCGCGCTCTTCAGCCTCGCGCGCCCACTCCACCACGCGCCGTCCCGCCGGCTTGCGCCCGCCATGCACAAACACCTGCGCCTCGTGCACCGGGTCAGCAGCTTGGGGATCGCGCCGCGCGTCGATCGCCACCACCACCGCCTGTGCGCCAAAGCTGCTTCCAATGGCGCTGATTAGCGCTGGGTCGGCCAGCGCCGCGGAGTTGATGCTCACCTTGTCCGCGCCCGCCTCGAACACCTGTTCCGCGTCCTGCGCTGACTTGATGCCTCCGCCCACGCAAAACGGCACAAACAGTTCGCGCGCCGTGCGCCGCACCGTATCCAGCAGCGTCTGCCGTCCTTCGTGCGTCGCTGTAATGTCGAGCAGCACGATTTCGTCAGCGCCCTCGCGTGCGTGCCGCGCCGCCTGCGTCGCCGGATCGCCCGCGTCGACCAAGTCGACAAATTGCACGCCCTTCACCACGCGTCCCGCGTGCACGTCGAGGCAGGCAATGATGCGCTTAGTCAGCATGAATAAATTCCCTGAATATGAATTTCACTGAACAATTGAACTGTCAGATTGAATAACTGATCTGTCATCCTGAGCGAAGTCCGCCGCAGCGGACGAAGTCGAAGGACCTGTGGTTGCTTTTCGTTCTTCATCGCTCTGCTTCCAGAAAATTCCGCAAAATCTTCAGCCCCGTCGCGCCGGATTTCTCCGGATGAAACTGCACGCCCATCACATTCCCCCGCTCCACAGCCGCCGCGAACGGTTCAATATACTGCGTCACTGCGGCTGTATCCGCCGTAACTGGCCCCTTGTAAGAATGCGTGAAGTACACAAACTCCCCCGGCTCAACGCCCGCAAGCAACCGCGAGCCACTCTTCACTTCGAGCGAATTCCAGCCCACGTGCGGAACCTTTTCCGTGCTTTCAGCGAAGCGCGAACAGGATTCTGAGAATGCCGCGAGTCCCGGCTGCTGCGGCGCCTCAGTCGATCCGGCGTAGAGCCACTGCATCCCCACGCAAATTCCCAAAAACGGCACGCCACGCGCAATCGCCGCACGGATCGCCCCCGTCAGTCCCGTCGCATCCAGCCGTTCCGTCGCCGCAAAGTGCCCCACGCCCGGCAGCACAATGCGCTCCGCGAATTCAACGAGCGAAGGGTCGCCATCCGTCACGACCGGCTCCCCCCCCAGATGCCGTAGCGTCTTCAACACCGACGTCAAATTACCGGCCTTGTAGTCGATCACCGTGACACGCATATTAGGCGCTCTCTTCCCGTCTTTCTGTCATTTGCCACATCTGTCGAGTGATCGCATACACGCGTACTTCGATCGCTTTCGTTCCCCACGTGGAGTTTTGTGTGTAATCAAATCCCACGCGTTCAAGCAGCCTTTGTGAATTGTCGTGTCCGATTCCATGTCCGGCGACAATCGTCGGCAGGCCCAGCGTATCGAATCCATACGCGAGTACCGCGCGCAAAGCCTCTTCGCCCAGCCGCAGTCCCCAGGCAGACCGCATGAGATGGACGCCAGCCTCGGTCGTGTTTGGATCCATTTGCCACTGCCGTAGGCCGGCACACCCCGCGAACTCGCCTGTCTCGCGCAAGAACATCGGCCAGTACTGGATACCGAGGCGGCTCTCACATTCACGTTCTGCGTGAAGTCGATCGTGTGCTTGCTCTCGGGTCATAGCGCCGCCGAAGTAATGAGTCACTTCCGGATCGCACCACAAAGCCTCTGCAAGCCCGGTATCGTCGGCAGCCCAGGTTCGAAATGTCAAACGAGCAGAAGACCGAGGCGTCACAACAGGCCCTTCGTCGATGGCAGCATTTCTCCCAGTTGCTTGTCGCGGCTGCAGGCCACGCGCAGCGCCCGCGCAAACGCCTTGAAGATGGCCTCAATCTTGTGATGATTTGACCGCCCGTACATGGTCTTCACGTGCACGTTGGCCCGCGCCCCGCGCGCGAAGCCCTCAAAGAAATCCGTCACCAGTTCGGTCTGCAAATCGCCCACGAGGCGCGTGCGCACTTTCGTATCCACCGCGAATGCCGCGCGCCCGCTCAGGTCCACGGCCGCAATCGCCAGCGTCTCATCCATAGGCATCACAAAGTAGCCGGCGCGCAGAATCCCCCGCTTATCGCCCAGTGCCCGGTTGAAGGCTTCGCCCAGCGCTATCCCCACATCTTCCACCGTGTGATGCTGATCCACATCCAGATCTCCGTCGCACTTCAATTCGAGATCGAAGGCGCCATGCCGCGTAAACAGCTCCAGCATGTGATCGAAAAAGCGAATGCCAGTGGAGATCTTGTATTGACCGCTGCCCTCGATCGTCAGTTCCAGCTCGATGCGTGTCTCCGTGGTATTGCGCACAATGGTCGCCGTGCGCACGCCGCTCGCCGTTTTCTTACTCTTCGTCGTCATTGCGTCTCGCCTCCGCTCCGCAGCGCAGCCATCGCCTCGTTCAAGGCCACCGCGGCCTGCTTCATCTGCTCGCGTGTCCCAATCGTGATGCGCACGCGTCCGTTGCATCCGGGATCGCTCGAGCGGTCACGCACCAGCACTCCCGCGGCACGCATCAGGCGCACAAACTCAGCGTGCCGCGCGCCGATCTCCACCAAAACAAAATTCGCCCGGCTAGGCCAGCGGCGCACTCCCGCCGCATCCAGCGCCGCCTCAAACTCGCTCCGCGCGGCCAGCACTTCACCCACATACCAGTCGAGATAAGCCGTATCCGCAAGCGCCGCCTGCAGGCACACCAGCGCCAACGAGTTCACGCTATAAGGCGAAAGCACCCGCCGCACCCATTGCATTAGCTCCACCGGCCCGGCCAGCAGCCCCAATCGCAATCCGGCAAGTCCATACGCCTTCGAGAACGTGCGCGCGACAATCAGATTCGGCACCGTGCCGACCAAGTCCATCACGGTCTCGCCATGGAAGTGAAAATACGCTTCATCCACCAGCACCACGGCTTGCGGCGCACGCCGCGCCAGCTCCAGAATCTGCTCGCGCGTGGCCGCAGAACCCGAAGGGCTATTGGGATTGGCAATCGCAATCACTTTCGTCTTGGGCGTGAACGCGGCCAGCAGCCGTTCCGACGGAAACAGCAAGTCATCCGCGGCCTGCACAGCAACCACGCGCGCGTCGGTTGCTGAGGCGTAAACCTCGTACATGGTGTACGTAGGCACGGGTAGCAGTAACTCATCGCCCGCTTCGAGAAACGCCTCGAACAGTACGTGAATCGCCTCATCCACGCCGTTGGTCAGCGCCACCTGTTCCGCTTTCAGGCCCAGGTGCGCGGCCACCATCGCTTCCACCGGCTCGCGCTCGGGATAGCGCGTGAGCGCGCCCATCGAAACCGCCGCCAGCACTTCCTTGACTCTTGGTGAACAGGCCAGCGTGTTCTCGTTGAAATCCAGGCGCAGATTGTCGCGGCTGCCCAGTGGGGGGTGATACTCCTTCATCGCCTGCACGCGTGCGCGCGGCGCCGGCGAAGTAGTTGTCAGTGCGTCAGCCACGGACCCTCCTTCTGCGAGCGGATTCCTTGCCCAGCCTAATGCGGATCGACGCCGCATGACCGATCAATCCTTCTGCTTCGGCCAGCAGCGCGGCTTTCGGTCCCAGCGCGCGCACACCTTCCGCCGTATACTCCTGCACTGTAATCAGTTTCACAAAATCGTTCGCGCTCAACCCGCCGCGCACTCGCGCCATGCCGCCCGTAGGCAACGTGTGATTCGGCCCGGAAATATAATCGCCCATAGGCTGCGCCGACCAGCGCCCCACAAAAACCGATCCGGCATTCTCGACCCACTCCAAATCGCTCGCCGCATCCACTGTCAGATGCTCGGCCGCCAGCCGATTCGTGATCGCGCGCGCCTCTGCAACCGAACCCGCCACAATCACCAGGCCGTTCCGTTTGAGCGCCTCGCGTGCCACAGCATTTACGCCGCTACGTATTTTTGTCTCTGCGATCACTGCCCGCGCCAGCTCTTCGCGCGTAGTCACAAAGATGGCCAACGCCTCCGGATCGTGTTCCGCCTGCGCTACCAGGTCGCTCGCAATGTCCGCGGCCCGCCCGCGCTCGCTCGTCACCACGATCTCCGTCGGCCCTGCGAGCATATCAATCGCGCAGTCAAAGGCCACCAGCCGCTTGGCCGCAGTCACGTACAAATTTCCCGGCCCCACAATCTTGTCCACGCGCGGCAACCTCGCCGTTCCGTAAGCAAGCGCCGCCACGGCGTGCGCGCCGCCCAGTCGATAGAACTCCGTGATGCCCAGCAAATGCGCCGCTGCCAAAGTCTCTGGCGCGGGCTTCGGCGAAACCACGACGATGCGCTCCACGCCCGCCACCTGCGCTGGAATCGCGGTCATCAGCAGCGTCGAAGGCAAAGGATGCCGTCCGCTGGGCACGTAGCAGCCGACCGATCCGAGCGGCCGCACCAGTTGTCCGGTCTTCAGGCCTCGAATCGGCGCCGCGCTCCACGACTTCGGCATCTGCCGTTTCGCAAATCCGCGAATCTGCGCAGCCGCCGTGCGCAGCGCATCGCGCAATTCCGGATCGAGCGCCTTCCAAGCCGCGGCCATTTCCTGCGGTATCACGCGCAGCGCGTCCGGTCCGCTCAGCCCATCGAGCTCCGCCGCATAACGCAGCAGCGCGCGATCGCCGCGCCTGCGCACATCGCCGACAATGCGCCTCACCGCGGGCAGCACCGCATCCAGCGCCGCGCCGCAGCGCCGTTCGAGAGCCGCCAGCGTCTCCGCTGCGGCCTGCGCTCCACGTCCTTTCGTCCGGATCAGCCTCATCGTTCCCTCGTGCCTAAAGCACCACTTTGTTCAGCGGATACTCCACAATGCCGGCGCCGCCCGCAGCTTTCAGCCGCGGAATCACGTCGCGCGCCACGCGCTCTTCGAGAATCGTGTTCACAGCCACCCACTCCGAATCGCTCAACTGTGAAACCGTCGGTGAATTCAACGACGGCAGCACCGCCAGCACCGCCTGCAGATCATCGCGCTTCACGTTCAGCATCAGTCCCACTTGCGCCTGCGCGTCAATCGCACCCCGCAACATGGTCGCAATCTGATCGATCTTCTGCCGCTTCCACGCATCGGCCAGCGCGGCCTTGCTCGCGATCAGGTGCGTCTCACTTTCCATCACCGTGTCAATAATCTTCAGGTGGTTGGCCTTCAGCGAGCTGCCCGTCTCCGTTACTTCCACAATGGCGTCGGCCAGCATCGGCGGCTTCACTTCGGTCGCGCCCCAGCTGAACTCCACCTTCACGTTCACACCCTTCGCGGCAAAGTAGCGCTTGCTGGTCTCCACCAGCTCGGTGGCAATAATCTTGCCCTCCAGGTCTTCGGCCTTTTCGAAGCCGCTCGCTTCCGGCACCGCCAGCACCCAGCGCACCTTGCGCCGGCTCTGCTTGGCATAGGTCAGCGTGGTCACGCTCACCGGTTCCAGTCCGCTCTCCACCACCCAGTCGATGCCGGTCAGTCCCGCATCCAGCACGCCGTGATCCACGTAGCGCGCCATCTCCTGCGCGCGAATCAGCATGCACTCAATCTCGGTGTCGTCGATCGATGGAAAATAGGAGCGACCGTCCGCATAAATATTCCATCCCGCGCGCTTGAACAGCGCAATGGTCGCGTCCTGCAAACTGCCTTTGGGAATTCCCAGCCTCAGCTTGTCAGCCACGATTCACCTCCGCGCCGACAGCTATCGGCTTTGTAAAGCAGCTCACCGTGCCCTCGTGGCACACCAGGCCATCGCCTTCCACCTCTACGCGAAACAGTAGCGTATCGTTGTCGCAGTCGGTCGCGGCCGAAATCACGCGCAGCCGATTGCCGCTGGTCTCGCCCTTCATCCAGAGCTTCTGGCGTGTGCGGCTCCAGAAGGTCACAAACCCTGTCTCGAGTGTCTTCTGATAGCTCGTTGCATTCAGAAAACCCAGCATCAGCATCTCGCCGGTGCGCGCATCCTGCACGATGCCCGGTACGAGGCCATCCATCTTCTCAAAATCGATTGTCGGTAAGTTACTCATCTTCGTTTCTGTTTCCCTTCAGATTTCTGTTTGCACATGAAAAAGCCCACCAGCGTCTTCGCCGGCGGGCTT
>JBEKEP010000072.1:0-20238 GCA_050013775.1 Occallatibacter sp.
TAAGGAGCTGTGGGCTTCGCTTTTTGGGCTAGCTTCGCGCCCAGGTCCTAGTTATCCGTGCACAGCACGTCGTAGTAATAGTTGATGATGAACCGCTTGATCGGCGCGGGAAGCTTGGGCAATTGAAAGTTCTGATCGACGGTGGAATCTCCGTGCGCGACGATCAGGCCCATGCGCATGATCTTGCCGTCGGCCAGTTCCATGTAGAGCGGCACCGCGTTCACGAATTTCGCATCCACGCCGGACTGCACCAGCTTGAAGTGAACCTTCCATCCGTCGCCGCTCGGCGCAAAGTCGCTTTCAAAGTGATAGGCGGGAAGATCGGTGCCGTAGACGTACTCGCGGAAGAACCAGTCCATGGTGTGATTGCCTTCGAGGTCCATGCCGGGAAGCATGTGTTTCTCCACGATGGCCTTGAAGTCTTCCGTGGTTGCGGCCTGCAGGCGGTAGGTGTCCACGAAGTCGTGCATCATGGCTTTAAAGTGCGCGTCGCCTTCCTTGGGCGTCCACATCATCATGCGGATCATGTGCAGAATATAAGCGCCCTTGGGATAGACAAGATTCTGGTAGATGTCATAGCCGGCCTTGGGAGTACTGAGCCGAAAGCCCATCGTGACCGGGCCCACGTCGATGGGCCGGAAGCCGAATTCATTCTTTTCGGTAATCAACTGATGCTGCAATTTCCAAAAGTGGATGAAGTCGTCGGGCTTGGGCCGCGTGAGCTGAAGAAAAATGGACGCCGAAGTTTGCGCGAAGCCTTCGCTCATCCATTGATCGCGGTAGCCACGGAAGCCAACGGTATGTCCCCACCACTGGTGCGACACTTCGTGAGGCGTCACGACGTCCCAATACGTGGCCGCATTGAAGTCGCTGAGTCCAAGAAAATGCCGCTGCGTGCTGTCGAAGAAGCCGCAAATGGGCAGGTAGACCAGCATGGGCCAGCTTTGTCCGTAGTTGCATGCCGATTGCTGCGTAAGAGAGATGTGCGGGAAGGAAAGCGGGCCGAAGTAGTCCGTGTAGATTTGCGCGGCCGCCTGTCCCTGGCTCAGCTCGCTGGCCAGCATGGGGGTGGTGTCCAGCGAGCCGAGGGCTGCCCCCTCGGCTGGTCCCGCATCGGAAAGCTGCTGAACGAACGAAGAGACGAAATCGGGGCGCTCCTTGTTGGCGTAGGCATCGACAGTCAATTGTCCGGCAAGAGGCGTTCCGATTTTGGTTTCCTTGCTTTGAAAGTCGCCCAGGCTGAAACCGACCACTGGCAGCGGCGTCTCTGTCTTCCATTCGGAGGTTGTGATTTTGCCTTCGTTGGTCTCGTTCAACTTGGTTCCTGTGGCAATGATCTGCAGCCCTTTGGGCACATGAAAGAGCATGTGGTAGGTGGCGTAGTCGCCAAAGCCCTGGTTGGAGTTGGGAAACCAGTTTTCGCGAGCCACGGGGTAGTAATTGTTGCCGCCCATGCTGAGCACCACATCCTTGCCGCCATAGGTGATCTTGATCGTGGTGGTTTCGCCTTTCTTGATCGGCGCAGCCAGGACGACGCCGAAATCGGGATCGAGATCCTTGCTCTCCTGCACCCAGTCGAGGGCGTCGCCTTTGCCGGTGGTGACCTGGCTGACGCGTAACGTGGGATATAGATTGAGCGGAACCACGGCGACGCCATCCTCCTCCGCTCGCACTTCGGCAGTGGCCACGCTCGAGAGGAAGCCGTTTTTCTCGATGGTCACGTCGAGATCCTGGTGGAGAATCTTGTAGGCCGCGTTGTGCTCATTGCCACTGGCCGTGGCATTTGTGTATTCCGCCACGCGGTGGAAGGCGAGGGGGATGGTCTCTGTCTCGTTCATCGAGTCCCAGCGGATGAGCGCGACTTCTTCCGGGGCCACCTCGTCGACGCCGTGCGGGTCAAGGATGAAGTAAAGATGGCTGTCTTTGCTGCCGTGCATGGCGGCCAGGAAATAGCCGCCCGGAGCGGGGCTCAGAACATCTTCCAGCAGGCGCAGATCGACGTTGCCGTAGAACTCCTTGAAGTAGTATGTGCCGCCCTGGCCGATATGCGAGATTTCGGCATGATGGCGCAGAAAGGTTTGCAGTTCCTGCGCAGCTCTCGCGTAGGAGCTGTCGGACTGGCCAACGCCGGTTGAGGCCTTGCGCAACTCGTCGGCGGTGGAATCGGTGAAGCGCAGCACCACTTCATCGAAGTCCTCGTCGAACTGCTCCGTGTGCGTGAGGATGGAGAGGTTGTGCCGCTCTTCGGGCGTGGGAGGCGTGATGTGGATGTGGCCCTCGCCGCGAAAAACCGCTCCCGTGACTTTGCCGTTGACCTGGCCGTAGAACGCGACGCTGCCACTGTGGAAGGTGAAGGTGGCGGCATCGCGCTGGAGCACGAAATCCTTAACAGTGATGACTTCGCCGCCCGGGAGCAAACCGCGCAACTGCTGGTAATACGCGTTGGCGTTGGGAGCGTGTTGCGCGGAGAGCGGATGGATGCAGGCAGCGAAAACGAGGAGAAGGACACAAAAAGACGGACGAATACAGAAGTTCATAGAGCGAGCCCCAAGCAGAATTACGCTGTGCGACCAATATAGTGCAGAACTCGGATTTGCGCAGGATGAAAATTGGCCTGCGTCGTTACTACCGGAATCGCGCGAGCAGGTGTCAGGGAATATAGAGGTCGACGTATTCGTTCACGGGCATGGATTCGAGGCGCGTGCGATCGAGCGAGGCCGTGAGGATGCGCTCCTGCTGCGGAGCGGGAAAGCGGCGGCGGAGGTTGGTTTTGAATTTTTCCACCAGCAGAGGCAGGCCTTCACTGCGGCGGCGGCGATGGCCGAGAGGGTATTCAACGGTTTCCTCGAGGATTTCGCCGTTGTCCAGTTCCACGCGAAGTGAGTTGGCGATGGATCGTTTATCTGGATCGTGGTAGTCGCGCGTGAATTGCGGCTCTTCGACGCATTCGATGCGCGCGCGGAGTTCGTCGATACGCGGATCGGATGCGACCGCTTCTTCATAGTCGGCAGCAGTGAGGCGGCCGAAAATGAGCGGCACAGCGATCATGTATTGCACGCAATGATCGCGATCGGCAGGGTTCGAGAGCGTGCCTTTCTTGTCGATGATGCGCAGGCAGGCCTCATGCGTGCGCACCGTTATTTTTCTGATTTTGGAAGAAGGATTCGCTGGACCCAGCCGTGCGTGCAGCTTCATGGCAGCTTCGACGGCGGTCTGTGCGTGAAATTCGGCTGGGTAGCTGATTTTGAAGAGCACATTCTCCATGACATACGAACCATAAGGCCGCTGAAACTTGAACTCCTTCCCGCCAAACGATACGTCGTAGAAGCCCCATGTTTTGGCGGTGAGAGCGGAGGGGTAGCCCATCTCGCCGGCGCGGGCCATCAAAGCTAATCGAACGGCGCGGCTGGTGGCGTCGCCCGCGGCCCAGCTCTTGCGCGAGCCGGTGTTGGGCGCATGGCGATACGTGCGCAGGCTCTGGCCGTCGACCCATGCATTGGAGATGGCATTGATGGTTTGGTCGAGGGTGAGGCCGAGCAATTGGCAGACAACTGCCGTGGAGGCGACCTTGACGAGGACAACGTGATCGAGACCGACTTTATTGAAGGAGTTCTCGAGCGCGATGCATCCCTGGATCTCGTGGGCCTTGATCATGGCCGTGAGTACATCTCGCATCTTCACCGAAGGGCTGCCGCCCGCAGGGCAACGCGAGAGCCAATCGGCGACGGCGAGGATGGCACCGAGATTGTCTGAAGGGTGGCCCCATTCGGCGGCGAGCCAGGTGTCATTGAAGTCGAGCCAGCGGATCATCGCCCCAACATTGAAGGCGGCCTGCACGGGATCGAGCACGAAATTGGTGCCGGGAACGCGCGCGCCGTTGGGAACCACGGTGCCGGGCACAATGGGCCCGAGAAGCTTGGTGCAGGCGGGATATTCGAGGGCTTCGAGTCCGCAACCGAGCGTGTCAATGAGGCAATGCTGCGCGGTGGTGTAGGCGAGATCGCTGGTGATCGTGTAGCTCAGCGCGTAATCGGCGATGTCGGCGAGGACCTGATCCGGCGCGGGACGTTCATTGCTGATGTGCGAGGACAAACGAACTCCTTGCGGTCTAGGTTCGCGCCTCAATCGGCACAAACTTCAAATTCTCTGGGCCAGTATAGACGGCGGAGGGGCGGATAATCTTGCCGTCCTGGCGCTGTTCAATGATGTGTGCGGCCCAGCCGGCGGTTCGCGCCATCACGAAGATCGGCGTGAAGAGTTCAACGGGAATGCCCATGAGGTGGTAGGCGACGGCCGAGAACCAGTCGAGGTTGGGGAACATGCGCTTGGCATCGTGCATGGTGCTCTCGATGCGCTCGGCGATGGAGAACAGACGCCGGCCGTCGTCGTCCACTGCCAGCGCGCGCGCCAGTTTCTTAATGACATCGCTGCGCGGATCGCTGATGGTGTAGACCGGATGGCCGAAGCCGATAACGACCTCGCGCTGATCGACGCGGCGGCGAATGTCTGCCTCTGCTTCGTCGGCAGTTTTGTAACGTTGCTGGATAACGAGGGCCACTTCGTTGGCTCCGCCGTGCTTGGGCCCTTTGAGCGCGCCGATGGCGCCGCAGATACAGGAATAAAGATCGGAGCCGGTACCGGCGATGACGCGCGCGGTGAAGGTGGAGGCGTTGAACTCGTGCTCCGCATAGAGGATCAACGAAACCTGCATCGCATGGGTCCACGCGGCGCTGGGCGGTCGCCCATGCAACAAATGGAGAAAATGCGCGGCCAGTGGTTCGCTGTCGGCGTCCGTCGCGATGCGCTTGCCGTGGTGCGCGTAGTGGTGCCAGTAGAGGAGCATCGACGGTTGCGAGGCGAGGAGCGCATCGGCAATGTCGCGCGCGCCGGCTTCATTGTGGTCCTCCGCTTCAGGCCGTATGCAGCCCAGAACGGAGACGCCGGTGCGCAAAACATCCATGGGATGCGCGGAGGCGGGTAGTTGCTCGAGGGCGTGCTTCACTTCCGGCGGCAAACTGCGCAGGCCGAGCAAGCGCGTCTTATATGCGGCCAGTTCCGCGGCGGTGGGCAGCTTGCCGTGGATCAGCAGGTACGCCACTTCGGCAAATTCGCAGTGCTCCGCCAAATCGGCGATATCGTAGCCGCGATAATGCAGGTCGTTGCCGCTTTGGCCGACGGTGCAGACAGCGGTGTTGCCGGCGGGCGTGCCCGACAGTGCAACGGACTTCTTGGGTTTGAAAGCGGCGGGCGCGTTGCTCGCCTCTTGAATGCTCATTTCGACCCCCGGAGAGCACTAAATTATCGGATGAAAGCAGGGAATGTCTACTCGGGCTTCTCGCCTTTGGCGAACAAATCGTCGAGCTTCTGTTCATAGGCGAGGTAATCGAGATATTTGTACAGTTCGTCGCGGGTTTGCATCAGCGGCAGCACGCTTTTTTGCGTACCCTCCGTGCGGATGGTCTCGTACACCTTGAGTGCGGCGGAGTTCATAGCGCGGTAGGCGGCGCAGCAATACAAAACGATGTCGACGCCTGCGGCACCGAGTTCTTCGCGCGTGAAGAGCGGGGTCTTGCCGAACTCGGTGATGTTGGCGAGGATGGGCACGCCGAGGCCTTCGCGAAACTGCCGATACTGGCCGAGCTCCGTGACGGCTTCGGCAAAGATCATGTCGGCGCCTGCGGCTACGTAAGCCTGTGCGCGTTCAACGGCGCGAGCCAGGCCCTCGTTGGCCAACGCGTCAGTACGCGCCATGATGACGAATTCCGGATCGGTCCGCGCGTCCACAGCTGCCTTGATGCGATCGGCCATCTCTTCCGTGGCAACCAGTTCCTTGCCGGGACGGTGGCCGCAACGCTTGGCGCCCACCTGGTCTTCAATATGCACGGCGGCTGCACCGGCCCTGATCATCTGACGGATGGTGCGCGCAATGTTGAAGGCTCCGCCCCAGCCGGTATCGATATCGACGAGCAAGGGCAAGGGGCAGGCATCGGTGATGCGGCGGACGTCGGTGAGGACGTCCTCCATGGTGCTGATACCCAGGTCGGGAATGCCGAGGGAATTGGCGGCCACGCCCCCGCCGGAGAGATAAATGGCGCGAAAACCCGTGGCCTGGGCGAGCCTGGCCGCGTAGGCGTTGATGGCGCCCACCACCTGCAGCGGCTTTTCTGCCGCGAGCGCCGCGCGAAAACGCGCGCCGGGTGAATTGTGAATGGGATTGTCCGCCATCCTATTTCCTTGGCGCATCATAACAGGGTTTTCATCTGAAAGGCTTCCGTAAGTAGGGCGCGTGATGCGACAATTCTCCCGTCGGGGCCATCCCTGAAAGAAACGGCTCTGCCCGGAGGAGAAGCATCGCATGAAACGCGTTTTGATCTGTACGGGTTTGCTCTTTGCCGCAACCACGCTTTTCGCCCAGCAAAAGGCTCCGCCCAAGAGTCCGCCGGCCACGTGCACAGCGACCATCGGCGGCAAGAACATCGCCGTTACCTACAGCTCGCCACGCGTGAATGGCCGCGAGGGCAAGATCTTCACATCGGACGGCCTCATCAAGCAGACCCACAAGTCTTACCCCGTTTGGCGAGCCGGAGCCAATTCAGCCACCACGCTCAAAACCGACGGCGACATCATGATCGGTGATCTGATGGTTCCCGCGGGGACGTACACATTGTTCGTCGATATCTCCGACCCGGCGAATTGGGTGCTGATTGTGAGCAAGGCGACCGGCGAATGGGGACTGTCCTACGATCCCACAAAGGACCTGGGCAAGACGCCGATGATGACGTCGAAGCCGCCGGCGATGGTGGAGGATTTGACCTACACCCTGACCGACGACGGCGGCGGCAAGGGCACACTGACGCTGGCGTGGGAAGACGTGAGCGCGTCGGTGCACATTATGGTGCATTGAGGAAGCTCCTTCTCGGGGTCTCCGGAATCCAAAGAGAAGGCGGCTCTAGCTGAAAAAGTGCCGCCTTCTCGATAGAATTGAAAGCAGCGGGAGATTCCTGCCGGAGAGGTAAAGAGCTTGCCCTTATATCCATATCGCTGCAAGGAATGCGGCCATCGTTTTGAAAAAATCCAGAAATTCGGCGCCAAGCAGGAAAAAGTGTGCCCCAAGTGCGGGGGCGTACTGGAGCGCACCCTCACGGCACCAAGCCTAAACTTCAAGGGCGCAGGGTGGTACGTGAACGATTACGCGGCCAAGGGCAGTTCCTCTCAAGGGAGCAGCTCTGGCACAGAGTCCTCGTCGGCGGAAAAGAAGAGTGGGGCCGATGCCAAGACCGACTCCGGGGCCAAGACCGAATCGAAGTCCGAGTCGAAGGCGCCGAGCAGCGGCGACTCTGGTTCGTCGAGTTCCACGACGTCGGCTCCCGCCAAGGCCTCCGGTACTTCGGACAAATAACGCTCAGTCGCGCCGCCATAGGATAATGGAGACCTTACACCGCAAGGCTCCGGCATGAATTCCAAACTTCCGCAAGAAACTGCAATGGCTCCCGGCAAAGCTGGGCCGGCGCGCGCCTTTCCGTTGGCGCTTCGAGTACTTGCTGCGGCGGCCCTGGTGTTGTTTGCGGCGGGCGTTGTGGCTGGCGCGTTGCATGTCCGCGCGGACGTTGCAACCATCTTGCGCTGGGTGGGCCTGGCGCTTTTCATCCCTGTGGCCGTGAATCGACGTTCGCTGCTGGTGTGGACATTTTTCGCCATGGTTGCCGGAGCCGAACTCGGCGTGGACGCGCCGCATTTCGCCGTGCAAACCCGATTCCTCAGCGACATCTTCCTGCGCCTCATCCGCATGATCGTGGCGCCGCTCATCTTTGGCGGGCTGGTGACGGGAATCGCCGGCCACGGAGAACTACGCGGAGTAGGCCGCGTGGCCGTCAAGGCGCTGATCTTTTTTGAGGTGGTCACCACATTCGGCATCTTTCTTGGCGCCATTGCCATCAATCTTTCCGGAGCGGGATGGGGCGTTGTGCTGCCCGCGGCGGCACAGGTAGCTGCGACGCCCGCGCATGCGCCGGTATGGCAGGACGTCATCCTCAACGTATTTCCCGAGAACATAGCGCAGGCCGTGGCGCAGAACCAGGTGCTGCAGGTGGCAGTGTTCGCACTGCTCTTTGGCGTGGCGCTGGCCATGCTGCCCGAGCCGCGCCGCACACCGCTGGTCACGGTCCTGCAGTCCCTCACCGATGTGATGTTTCGCATCACGAAGATCGTGATGCTGATGGCGCCAGTGGCCGCGGGAGCGGCGCTGGCCTATGCGGTGGGCAGCATGGGACTGGCGACGCTGGTCCCGCTGGCGAAGCTGGTGGGAACGTACTACACGGCGCTGGGATTGTTCGTGCTCCTGGTGCTGGTGCCGATCATTTTTCTTGCGCGCATCCCTCTGGGCCGGTTCTGCGCCGCAGTGGGGGAGCCTGCGGCCATTGGATTTGCCACGACCACCTCAGAGGCCGCATTGCCGTTGGCCATGGAGCGCATGGAAGAGTTCGGCGTGCCGCGCTGGATTGTTTCCTTCGTGATCCCGACCGGCTACAGCTTCAATATGACTGGATCGAGCCTGTATCTTTCCATGGCCGCGATCTTTGCCGCACAGGCCGCCGGCATGCACCTGAGCGTGGGCGAGCAACTGATCATGGTGTTCACGCTGATGCTGACCAGCAAAGGCGTGGCCGGCGTGCCGCGCTCGGTGATGGTGATTCTAATGGGCACCGCGGCTTCGTTCCACATTCCCACGGCCGCGATCCTGTTGCTTCTCGGCGTGGATACGTTGATAGATATGGGCCGCGCCTCGATGAACGTTGTGGGCAACTGCATGGCCAGCGCAGTGGTGGCGCAGTGGGAAGGGCTGCTGCAGAAGAGCGGGGAATAGGGAGTCGATATGCTGGAACACATCGGGCCAGAACGCATTGGAATTGTGGCGTGTTCTGCCGAGGGCGCGGCGCTTTGCTACCGCACCATCTGCGCAGAAGGTGCGGAGCTTCTCGGGCCGCACGCGCATCCTGAGATCACCATGCACACGCCTTCGTTCGCCGGATATATGGAGTTCATCGACCGCGGTGACTGGCAGGGTGTGGGCGAAATGATGCTTGCATCGGCGCACGTCCTGGCGGGAGCAGGAGCCGATTTCCTCATCTGCCCCGACAATACGATCCACCAGGCATTGCCGTTGATTGAGCAGCGATCGCCGCTGCCGTGGCTGCACATTGCGCAGGTGGTTGCCGAGACGGCGGCCGAACGCGGCTACCGGCGACTGGCGATTACCGGGACGCGCTGGCTGGTCGAGAGCGAGGTCTATCCGGAAAAGCTTGCGGCTCGCGGCATCGAAGCCGTGCGCCCAAACGCCGCAGAGCGCGAAGAAATCAACCGCATCATTATGAATGAGCTCACGTACGGCGTTTTCAAACCTGAGGCTGTCGCCGGGTTTCAACGCATCATTGGCCGCATGAAGGAGGAGGGATGCGACGCCGTGGTGCTGGGCTGCACCGAGATTCCGCTGCTAATGAACGATGCCAACTCGCCACTGCCTACGCTCGACTCCACTCGGCTGCTGGCGCGTGCGGCGCTGCGCAGGGCCACGCGAGGCACGGCTGTGCAAACTGCGCGGTGACCGCATCACACACACTCCACACTAGCCCGAACCGCTACCATAGTTCGTGAAGATGCTTCTCGATCCCATTCCGTTTCCAGTGCAACATGCCGACTATGCCGCTCTTGAGTGGGAGCCGCTGCTCGTGCAGGTTGCGGGGTACGCCGCGTCGCCCGTGGGCAACGAGGCGATTCTTGCGTTGCAGCCATCGACCGATGAGGAGTGGATCGAGAAGCAGCATCGGCTGGTGAGCGAGGTGCGGCTGCTGCTCGAGGAGCAGGTTTCGATTCCGCTCGGCGGCCTGCTCGATCCAACGCAACTGGCAGCCAAGGCGCAGATTGCCGGCGCGGCGCTGGAAGCGGCAGAGCTGCAAAGTGTGGCGCGGCTGGCAAACGACGTGGCCTCGTGGCAGGCGCTGCTACGCGAGCCGCCCATGCGGCTGGTCGGTAAGCTGCCGGGGCTCTCGGAGCTGTCGGCAGCGCTGAGTACGAGTCTGCGTCCGCTCGCGGAGTCGATCGAGCGCACGATTCAGCCCGACGGCTCGCTCGCCGACGATGCGTCGCCGGAACTGAGTCGCATCCGCCGCGAGCAGGAGCGCCAACAGAGGTTGATTGAGGCAAGTCTGCGCGCTGCGCTGCGCAAACTTACCGGCGAAGGCACGACGCAGGAAGATCTGATTACGATTCGCGGCGAGCGCTTCGTGATTCCTGTGCGCGCGGAGCTCAAGCGGCGCGTGACGGGCGTGATTCACGGAGCCAGCTCCTCGGGGCAGACGGTTTACGTGGAACCGCTTGAGACCATCGACCAGAACAACGAATTGGTGCGGCTCATCGAGGAGGAGCAGGCGGAGATTCACCGCATTTTTGTGGCGCTCACGCGACAGGTAGCCGGCTACGCGAACAGCCTGGTTGAGGGCGCTCGGGTGTTAGCGCTGGTAGATAGTTTACTGGCGCGAGCGCGCTTCGCTCGTGCCTTTGGCTGCGCCACGCCGACCTTTGGAGCAGAGTTGTTGTCTATCCAGGAAGGCCGTCACCCTCTGCTTGAGAAGCGATTGCGCGCAACGGGAGGGAGCATTATTCCACTGGACCTGGAACTGACGGCGGAGGAGCGGCAACTGATCATCAGCGGGCCGAATACCGGCGGCAAAACCGTGGCGCTCAAGACCACGGCGCTGCTGGCGATGATGGCGCAGGCAGGCATTCCTGTGCCGGCTGCGACTGCGAATTTTCCCGTGTTCACGGCGTTCCTGGCCGACATCGGCGATGCGCAATCGATCGAGGCGGCGCTCTCGACATTTTCCGCGCACATCACGAATCTCGACCGGCTTTCGCGGCTGGCCGACGCGCGCTCGCTGGTGCTGTTCGATGAATTGGGCTCAGCCACCGATCCCGAGGAGGGTGCGGCGCTCGCGGTTGCCGTGGCGGCGTATTTTCTCGCGGCCGGAGCGTGGACGCTTATCTCGACACATCACACTTCGCTCAAAGTCTACGCAGCGAATACTCCGGGCGTGCGCAACGCGGCTGCGGGTGTAGATGAAAAAACTCTTGTCCCGAATTATCAGTTTCATTTGGGAGTGCCCGGCGCGTCGGCGGGCATCCAGACGGCGGAACGGCTGGGGCTGAATGCAGCCATCATTGCGGCCGCGCGGGAGCGGCTGGGCTCGCAACAGGCCGACATTGCGCGCTTCCTCGACAAGCTGCACAACGAACTGGCCACACTTGAAGTGGAGCGCAAGGCGGCGCGGGAGCAGCAATACGCGCTCAATCAGGAGCGCAAAAAGCTGGAACGCGAGGGCGACGTAGAGTTGCGCAACCGCACGCGCGAACTCGAGGGCAAGCTGGCCTCCCTGATGAAGGAGTTCGAGTATCAGATGCGTGAGAACGTGCGCGCGGTTGGGGACCGGGTGGCGCAGCAGAAGCTGTCGAAAGAAGCGGAACGGCGCATCCAGCGGCTGCGACAGGAGTTCCAGGAAAGCTTTAACCAGACGGTAGTGGCGCATCGTACTGGCGCGGATCAGGGCGATCAGAATGCACAACCGCACGTGCTGCAGCACATCGCGCCCGGCGATCGCGTGCTGATCAAGTCGATGGGAAAAATTGGAATCGTGCAGCGCGAGGTGGAGAAAGATTTGTTTGAAGTCGCGCTCGGCCCAATTAAGATGCGGGTCAAGCGGGATGAGCTGGCCGAATCGTCAGAGTCGGCTGCGGCGAAGGCCGATCCACTTGCCGCAGCGCGGAAACAAATAGGCGTGCACGTATCGGTGACCAGCACGAACACCGACGCAATGCGGATGGAGATCAACTTAATCGGGCGCACGGTGGATGAGGCGACGGACGAGCTTGAAAAATACCTCGACCGGGCATTTCTTGCCGGGCTGCCGAAGGTGCGCGTGATTCACGGGCACGGCACGGGGATTTTGCGTCGTGGCGTGCGGGAGTTCTTGAAGAACCATCCGCATGTGGCGGGAATTGCAGAGGCTCCGCAGAACGAGGGCGGGCAAGGGGCGACGCTGGTGGAGCTCAGGCAGTAGGTGCTTTCAAAGAAAAAACAGGCTCCGCGGTTGCGGAGCCTGTTTTGCTGACCACTGACGACTGACAACTGTTCTTCATGCCATGGCTTCCCGACCCATCGGTTCGAACTTCAACTGATTCGATTTGCGGTCGACGTCGATCTTGACGTGCGCGCCGTGCAGGACTTCGCCGTCGAGGATCTTGATCGCCAGCGGGTCCTGGATCATGCGCTGCAGCGCGCGCTTGAGCGGCCGCGCACCATAGGCCGTATCCGAGCCCCCCGCGAGAATCAACTGCCGTGCCGCTTCTGTCAGCTCGATCGAGATGGCCCGGTCTTCGAGTAGCTTGCGCACGTCGTTCAGGCGCATGTCGAGAATCTTGCTCAACTGCGCGTTGCCCAGCTGGCGATAGATGACGATGTCGTCGACGCGGTTGAGGAACTCCGGCCGGAAGTGCTCGCGCAGGACGCGCATTACGCTTTCGCGCGCCATGTCGAAGTCCTTCTCGGTCTTGAGAGTCTCACCGGCCAGCATGGCTGCGCCCAGGTTTGAGGTCATGATGAGCACCGTGTTCTTAAAGTCGACGGTGCGGCCCTTGGCATCGGTCAGACGGCCGTCGTCCATCACCTGCAGCAGCACGTTGAAAACGTCGGGGTGCGCCTTTTCGATTTCGTCGAAGAGGATCACCGCGTAGGGCCGGCGATGGATGGCCTCGGTCAACTGGCCACCCTCGTCATAGCCGACGTATCCCGGCGGCGCGCCAATCAAGCGAGCCACGGCATGTTTTTCCATGTACTCGCTCATGTCGAAGCGCACCAGGGCCTGCTCGTCGTCGAAGAGGAACTCGGCGAGTGCGCGGGCGGTTTCCGTCTTGCCCACGCCCGTCGGTCCCAAGAATATGAATGACCCGATGGGGCGTTTGGGATCGCTCAAGCCAGCGCGCGAACGGCGAATGGCGTTTGCCACCACGCTGAGCGCAGCATCCTGGCCGACCACGCGTTCGCGCATGCGATCTTCCATGTTGACGAGCTTCTTTACCTCGCCCTCCAGCATGCGGCTGACAGGAATGCCGGTCCATTTGGAGACGATTTTCGCGATGTCCTCCTCGTCGACCTCTTCCTTCAACATGCGCGGGGCTCCGCCCTTTCCGTCTTGGATGGCATCCAGGCGCTTCAGCTCGGCTTCGAGCTTGGGCAGTTCGCCGTATTGGATCTGCGCGGCGCGTTCAAGCTGGCCCTTGCGGGTCTGCTCCTCAGCCTCAAAGCGCAGAGCCTCGATTTTCTTTTTCACTTCGCCGACACGATTGATGGCCTCGCGTTCCTTGGTCCAGCGCGCGCGCAGCGCTGTGATCTGTTCGCGCAGGTTGCCGATCTCATGTTCAACAGCCTTCATCCGCTCCTTGCTGTTGGAGTCGGTTTCGCGCTTGAGCGCGGCACGCTCGATTTCGAGCGAAGTGGCGTTGCGTTCGAGTTGATCGATCTCGGTGGGAACTGAGCCAATCTGGATAGAGAGCGACGCGGCGGCTTCGTCAACCAAATCGATCGCCTTGTCGGGCAGGAAGCGGTCCGAGATGTAGCGGTGCGAGAGCGTGGCCGCGGCCACGATGGCGGCATCTTTGATGCGCACGTTGTGGTGCTGCTCGTAGCGGTCTTTCAGGCCGCGCAGGATGGCGATGGTGTCCTCGACGTTGGGCTCGCCTACATAGACGATCTGGAAACGGCGCTCAAGGGCCGCGTCTTTCTCGATGTATTTGCGGTACTCGTTGAGCGTGGTGGCGCCGATGGCACGCAGCTCACCGCGTGCCAGAGCCGGCTTCAGCATGTTGCTGGCGTCGATTGCGCCTTCGGCCGCGCCCGCGCCGACCAGCGTGTGCAATTCGTCAATGAACAGGACGATCTGCCCGTTGGTTTCCTCGATTTCCTTGAGCACGGCCTTTAGCCGGTCCTCAAACTCGCCGCGGTATTTTGCGCCGGCGAGCATGGAGCCGAGGTCGAGCGAGATGACGCGCTTGTCGCGCAGGCTCTCGGGCACGTCGCCGGAGACGATTCGACGGGCGAGGCCTTCGACGATAGCGGTTTTACCGACGCCGGGCTCGCCGATAAGCACAGGATTATTTTTTGTGCGGCGGCTTAGCACCTGGATTACACGGCGGATCTCCTCGTCACGGCCGATCACCGGATCGAGCTTGCCGCGGCGAACCAAATCCGTCAGGTCTTTGGCGTATTTTTCCAGCGCCTGAAACTTGGCTTCGGGATTCTGGTCGGTGACGCGCTGCGAACCGCGCACGGCGGTCAGCGCCTTCAGAATGGCATCCTTGGTGGCGCCGAGTGCGACCAGGGCATCGCGCGCGGGATCGCTCTTGAGTCCGGCGATGCCCAGCAATAAATGCTCTGTCGACACGTAGTCGTCCTTGAAGTTGGTGGCTTCCTTGAAGGCCTGCTCCAGCGCCTTGTTCAGCGTCTGGCTGATGCCCGCCTGTGCAGCCCCACCGGCTACGCGAGGCAGTTTTTCCTCGATGCCGTGCAAGTCGCTTTCAAGACGCTCTGTGGGCACACCAATCTTTTCGAGCACAGCGGGGATCACGCCCTCGCGGTCCTCAATGAGCGCCAGCAACAGGTGTACGGGCTGCAGCTCGGGATTGCCCAGCTCGGCGGCGCGCGTCTGCGCTTGCTGAATCGCCTGCTGCGCTTTCACCGTGAATTTGTCAAAACGAATGGCCATTGTTACCTCAGTGAACGAGTGAATGAGTGAAAAAAGTGAATCATGAACCGTGGTTCGTGATCCGTGGTTCCTGCCCAGCGTCGGCTCCAAGCCGCGAGCTGTTCGCTCTTAGCTTTACGCTTTCAACGGACGGAGTCCAGACTGATCTTCAAAAAAAGCATTGCGCTTCCCGCAATAAAAGAGATGCGCCGGGGAAGGCTTCGTTGCCTCTCCGGCGCATTTAATCGCCGCTTCCAGCCTCACCGGGAAAACCCAGCGGCTCGAAGCCGGCAACTAGAAGTTACGTTTATGCGGCAACGTTGACCTTGATCTGCTTGGGCTGGGCCTCGGGCTTCTTGGTCAGCTCCAGCTTGAGCACGCCGGCCTCGTACCTCGCGGCGACGTTCTCCGTGTCCACGGTCGTAGGTAGCGTGAATGCACGATAGAAGCTGCCGTAGCGGCGCTCGATGCGATGGAAGTTCTCTTCCTTCTCTTCTTTCTCGAACTTGCGCTCGCCTTTGACAGTGAGGGTGTGGTTTTCCACGCTCACGTCCAGGTCCTTCTCTTCAATGCCCGGAACTTCGAGCTTGAGGACGACCTTCTTGTCGTCTTCGTAGACGTCGACCGCGGGAATGAAGCTGGCTGTAGTCAGAGCGCTCTCATTCTCGTTATTCAGGTTGCTGAACAAGGAGTTCATGCGGTTTTGCAGGGCAACGACTTCGCGAAATGGGTCCCAACGGGTGATAGCCATGATGATTTCCTCCAGGTGAATCGAGAATTTGTGAATGGGGCGGGAGATTGGACCACCGCCGCTCAATCCATCTGATGAAACTATAGCACAAATGATTCATAAAATATGAGTGTATTACGCTAATATTAAACAAAATGCTCTGCATTGTATTTAAAATCATATGCTTATAGAGCGATGAGTCTTTGACTTCAGGGCTTGACAGGGCTGATTTAGCCGATTATCGGCCGCCGCTCTGCCGCAGCAGCGCCGGCCAGTTGACCACCACTGTAATGGGCTCGGGCTTGGCCTGGTCCTCGGGCGTGAGCATCAGGAACCGCTGGCCGTCCGGCGAAGGCGCATAGGTGTTCCTCCAGTTGGCGATCGAAACGAGTTGCGACTGAAAGAGCGGCTTGGGGATGCCGGGCTGGAACGACGCCGCATCCGTGTTGACCGGGACCGCCATCAACTGGTTGTCCGCCGTCAGATAAAACAGCTCCTTGCCGTCGCGCCGCCAGAAAGGCTCTGCTCCGCCCGAGGGCGAGATCTGCCACTTGCCAGTCTGCTGCGGGAAGGTCTGAACGTAGATTTCCCTTTTTCCGGTCTCGTTGGAGTCGTAGGCCACGAACCGGCCGTTGGGCGAGAAACGGGCGCTGCGTGCGCCGAAGCTGCCTTGCACGAAGACAACGGGTTTGCGGTCGCCGAAGAGCGGCAATGCCCACAACTCGGTTCCATTCGTGCCGCCTCCATTGTCGTAGAGGATATAGCGTCCATCGGCCGACACGTCGTCGACGTACTTGTTCTGATCTTTCGACTGATAGACCGGCTCCGTGCTTCCCAAGCCGTTCGCGGCCTGCTGGTAAATGTCGATCCGGCCGGCGCGATCTGATGAGAAGAAGATCCGGCTTCCGTCCGCCGACCAGGAGGGGCCCGTGTCATCCGCGGGGTTGAAGGTAAGGCGCGAGGCGGTTCCGCGCTTCAGGTCATAGATCCAGATATCGCGGGCGCCATGCGGCCCCACGCCCACGGCGAGTCTCGAGCCATCGGGCGAGAGCACCGGATTTGTGTAGAGATTGGCCTGGCCTAGCGTGCCCAGCTTTTGTCCGGTGCGGCTGTACCAGGCCATTTGGTTGGTGACCGCGGTAGGGACGGCCTGATAAGCCAGCACGCCTGCCGCGGAAACTGAAAAATACGCGTATGCCGAGCCTGTGTAAGACCCGACGTTCTGGGCCGCTGGAACGGCTGGCCCGGTAAAGCGCAGGGCCTTGGCGTTGAACGGCCGCACCATGAGCGTGCTCTGACTCAAATAGAACACGTATCCAGGCGGAGCATAGAGCGCACCGGAGCTGACGGGCCCCAGATCCTCCACCTGTTTTGAGTCCAGTGAGCCGGCCTCGAGCGACAGCAGGTGGGAGATGTTCTCGGACGTTACAAAAAGGAAGTGCCGGCCATCGGGGAGAAACTGCGGAAGGCCAATGCTGGATTCGTGCCGCGCCGGGTCGGCAGCAAGCACGAGCGTTGGTGTTCCGCCCGTGTCAGGCACGCTATAGAGGCTGCCTTGGCTCGAAAAGAGAATGATGCCTTCGCGGTTCCATGTTGCGATGAGACCGCTGTTGTCGCACAGCACCTGCGGCGCTCCGCCAGTGACCGCAATTTTTTCGAGTTTCCCGCTTGCAATAAACCCGATCTGCTGATTATCGGGCGACCAGAACGGCGAACCGGCGTCTTCCGTTCCTGGAATCTGATGGGCCGTGAGGCTGTCGAGCGAGCGCAACCAGAGTGCTTGGCGCTTGCTCCCTCCGGATGCCGTGACGAAGACCAGGTTGCGGCCGTCGGGTGAAAGGCTCATCTCGCCGCCAGCGAGCAACTCCGTGTTTTCAGGCGGCGGAACGGAAAAGCGGACCAGGTCTTGCTGCGGCTTGGGCTGGAGCAGAAGCCACGCGGCGATGGCGGCACACACGACCGTGCTTGCGCCCAGCGCCCAGGGCAGGGCGCGGCGCAGCAGCGTCTTCTTACCGCCGACCGCCGGCTGGCCCACGGCGATTTCGCCGGATAAGCCGGCCTCCGCGCCGCCAGCCAGCGTCTCTTCAATGGCAATGCGTGAGTCGACCATGGCCTGCAGGCGCTGGCGCAGGTCTTTTTTGAGGCAGCGGCGAAGCAGGCGCTGGACTGAAGCCGGAGTGGCAGACGGCAGAGCGCTCCAGTTGGGTTCGCTCATGATGACTGCAGCCAGAATGTCGGAGACGGTTTCGCCATTGAAGGCCTTTTGCCGGGTGAGCATCTCGAAGGCGACGCAACCGAAGGCCCAGATGTCGGCCCTGCGGTCTACGGGCTTGGCCTTCGCCTGTTCCGGCGACATGTAGACGGCCGTGCCCAGCAGAAGGCCCGCCTCCGTCATGGCCAGGCTCAACGTGGGCGAGTTGGAAATGTTCCCTGAAGCCTCATCGGGCGCCATCGCCTTGGCGAGGCCGAAGTCGAGAACCTTCACCTGGCCTTGGGGCGTGATCTTGATGTTGGCCGGCTTCAGGTCGCGGTGCACAACGCCGCGTTCATGCGCGTATTCGAGCGCCTCGGCGATCTGGCGCAGGATGGGAAGGGCCTCGTCGATGGGGATCGGCCCTGCGGCGACGCGGTCGCCGAGCGTGGGACCCTCGACCAGCTCCATGACCAGCGCGGGCGCGCCGTTTTCGGTGTTTTCTTCGATTCCGTAAATCGCCGCGATGCCGGGATGATTGAGCGACGCCAGCAGCTGGGCCTCACGCTTGACGCGCGCCAGGCGCATGGGATCGCCGGTGAAGACGCCTGGCAACAGCTTGATGGCCACTTCGCGGCCCAGCTTGGTGTCGGTCGCCTGCCACACCTCGCCCATGCCGCCCTTGCCGATTTGGGCGGTTACGCGATAGTGGCCGATCTGCGGATACGAAACGGGCGTTGGGGAATTCGCGTTGTCTTGCGGGGTTTTGCCCGTGCTTTGCATTACGAATTCTCCGTACGCAACGAAGATGATAAGCTCGACTGCTCGATCCCGTAGAAAATTGCTGGTGAGGCCCACAATCTAACAGAAAGCCCGACCGTGCCCGGCGCGGTGCATCAACTCATTGAATTGTCCGGGAAAAAGGGAAGCCAAACTGCTTAAGAACGAAAACAGCAAGAATAGGCCGGCAAAGAGAGGCAGCAACAGTTTCTTCCATTTCGGACGCAGTTTCAAGCGATTTCGGCGGGGCCGCAACCAGCGCGAGGTTACGCGTGCAACACCTCCGCGGGAGCAAAAGTCAGGGCGAGCACCGTGATATCGTCCTCCTGTCCGAAGGCGCTGGCCGCGCGGGCGATGTTTTCGGCAGATTCGGCGGAGATGGCGGCGGTGCGCTCGAAGCCGAAGAGCTCGCCGTGGGCGTTGCGGGCTTCGACGACGCCGTCGGAGAGGAACGTCAGTGTTGCCCCGGGCTCGAGGCGAAGCGTCGTTTCTGTGTATTGCGAATCAAGCAGGATGCCCAGAGGGAGTCCGGAGTCGAGTTTCGACTCGCGGCCGTTGTGGTAGGGCGCCAGGTGGCCTGCATTGGCCAGGGTGATGGTTCCATCCTGCGCGATATCGGCGCAGAGGCAGGTGGCAAAGCCGCCGATACGAGCGCGACAGAGCACACGGTTGAGATGGTTGAGCAGCGCCGGTGGAGAATCGTCCTCGCGGTCCTCGGCCGCTCCCAGCAGAAGCGTGGCGGCCATGGCCGCAGCCGCGCCCTTGCCGCTGACGTCGCCCAGCAAAACGCGCTGGCGGTTGCCGCTGAGGATACGGCAGCGGTAGAAGTCGCCGCCCACTTCGCGCGCGGGGTGAAAGGCGACGCCGATCTGGAGGCTGGGCAGGGTGTCAATGGATGCCGGCACCAGCGCGCGTTGCATCTTCTGCGCCGCCAGCATTTCGCCCGCCAGCGATGCGCGCTCCAGCGCAGTCTGGCGCTGATCGCGAAGAAGGAGTGCGACGATGGCCGCGACAACGCATAACTCCACGATCGCCTGCGCCGGAAAGAGTGCGTTGAGGAAGGCGCTGAAAAAATCGGGCATCCTCGGCATCAGGTTCGAGACGGCCAGAGCCCCGAAGAAGACCGCCATGACTACGCCCCAGATCATGCAAAATCCCGCGATGGTTCGCATCCGTGACGGAATGCGGCTCCAGGGCCAGAAGGCCACGAAGGGCGCAGTGCCAAGCAGAGCCCCTGCGGTAAGTCCTATGGTGCTTACCACGACGAGCATCCCATCGAGGCGCAGGGCTGCCGGCAACGGAACCATTAACTCGAACAAGCCCCAGGCAGCTTGCGCTATCCAGACCCCGATCAGCGACCGGTAGAACAGAGGCATGCGTTTTTGCGCTACGAGAAAGTAGAAACGGTACTGGGCAACGGCATTCACCGCGGAGGACACCAACCAAAGGGTCCGGTAGAGGTCGGCAGGCACATTCGTCATGAAGACGCCGCACATGTCGTCGACAAAGATGAGGCCGACGAGAATGCACGAAACCGCGAGCAGAATCGGCTCCGGGCGCGTGCGGTCGGGCAGCGAAAATCCCAGCAGCACGAAGCCGATGATGCCGAGAACGATGAGCGGAACATCGGCGAGAAAAGTTTCAGGGACCAGGGCCAGCAGGGTTCCGGCACGATCGTTCCAAAGCAATGACTCGTCGCCGGTGCGAATCTCGGGCAACTGAGCTGGGGTCATCTCCATCGTGGGACT
>JBEKEP010000073.1:0-26154 GCA_050013775.1 Occallatibacter sp.
CCCTCGACGGTGGACCCGCCACAGCCTTCGGGCTCGGGTTCGTCTGGCCCGATTTTCGCCCGCAACGCCGCCCTCGCGAAAGTCAATAGCAGGCTCTAGGTCCGGAGGACCGTTTCGGGCGCTTTGTGCGACAATATGGAGTTGAGGAAGCGCGCCGAACGACTCCGAGCGCGCGGAGGAACGATCAATGGGCGACATACTTCAGCCGTGGCACCTGATCCTGATTGCCGTGGTTGCTTTTTTGCTTTTTGGCGCCAGGAAGTTGCCAGAGCTGGGTAAAGGATTGGGCGAGGGATTGAAGGGGTTCCGCGAAGGTATTCGAGGAATTACGGATCCGGCGCCGTCAGCCCCCACGCAACAGTCCGCCGTGAACGCCGCGCCGCAAAGCGCATCGACGAGCAGCGGCAAAGCGACCTATCAATGCCCGAATTGCAAGAATGTTCTGACCGCCAACGCCCCGAATCCGGGCGCGGCCGAAGACAAAGGATTTTGCCCTGAATGCGGAAACAAGTTCGATAAGAAGGCAGCGCTGATTTAATAAAACGGAACGGTCGCGAAACAAGACGGGCGAGTTCTGCGGCTTATTGAGCGGCAGCCAGTCATAAAAACATTTGCAAACAGAACGGCCTGTGCACTTGCACAGGCCATTGTTGTTTGTGAGCTGCTTTCAGAGGCTCGCGCTTACTTGTATTCCTGCGCCGAGGGATAGTAGCCGGGCTTGGCCGTAACCACGATGTTGGGCCGATTCACGCGCACATCGATGGAGCGGTACCTGTCGTCGTAGATCGATAGATGACTGGCGTACACCAGCGTGTACTGGTTGCGCGCCTCGTCGGCGATCTTGGCGTAGCTCTTCTCCATGTTGTTCACGCCGCGCTCTGAGAACATGTCGCCGCCCGTTGCCGCCACGTACTTGTAGAGGATGTTGGAGTATGCCTCGAAGGGCAGATGGAAGCGGTCAAGCCAGCCCTCGCCCCAGCGGGCCGACTCGCCCACCACCGTGGCATAGACGGCAATATTGTTGGTCTGGAGGTATTTTTTTACCTCATTAAAGGTGGCCTTGCTGCCGTATTCCTTGCCATCGGAGATCACATAAATAATGCGCAGCCGATCCTTGGGGCGCGTGGAAAGCTCCTTGGCCGCGCTGAGAATGGCGTCGTTGAGGGTGTGAATCTCCTTGGGGATTTCGATACGGCCGATCGGCGCTGTGGAACCGCCCTGCTGAAGCGTAGGAGCGACGCAGTTGCCGTTCTGCGTGATGCTGCAGCCGGAGTACGGGCCGCTATCGATGGGCACACTGGGATCGCTGCCCGTAGCTTGTGCCAGCGAGAGCACCGCAGGCAAGCGATTGCCCTGTGCGCCGGTAAAACCGGTCCACTCCTTGGCTCCATTGGTGTAGGTAAAGACCGCGGCTTCGTCGTAAGGTGTGAGCGCACCCTGAATCGCATTCATCGACTCGTTCACTTCGTGCATGTAATTCGCGGGCAGAGTCTGGTCAACGACAAACGCAACCGATATCGGCCTTGGATCCACGCTGAACACGCGCAGCGGCTCTCGAGTGTTGTTCTCATAGACCGTGAAATCTCGCCAGGTGAGGCCCGCGACCGGATTTCCCTTGGAGTCCTTCACCGTGACCGGAACCACAACTTCAGTGACTTCCGCGCGAATCACGGTGTTGACCGCGGAAATTCCTTGTTCCGGCGGCGCATCCTGCGCGTTGGGCAGCGAGGCTGGCGGGGCAGGCGGCTGGCTGGAAGCCGGTGGAGGGGGCTGGTCTGGCTGGGCCGGGCTCGGGTTGGAGGAAGATCCGGCTGAACCGCTCGGCGTGTCTCCGGCGCCCATTCCCGGCGTGATCGGCCCTTGCGTTCCGGGCAGCGCGGTGGGCGCTTGAGGGGTGGGCGCGTCAGGCACCGGGGTCTGCTGCTGGGCCAGGACTTCCGCGCCCAAAACCAGTCCGACACCGAGAATCGCCGCTAATGCAATGGCCCTGCCTGAAACATTCACAGCCTTTTCGTCCTCCCTCAAAGCTTGCCGACGTATACGTCAAGTGCGCGAAAAACCAGCAAATAAGCAACAACTGACAGAGTATCAGACGCGGCAGAGGCCCGAGGGTTGCCTGCCAGCCGTTAAAGAACCCGTGTATGCTTCCCCTTGAGGTCCCGTTGTCGTCTAACGGATCAGGATGCGTCTCCGCAACAGCATTGTGGCCCTGCTGGTTGGCCTGCCGGTGTTTGCCGTGGCAGGTTGGGCTCAGCTTGCGCCTTCACCCGACGCGGCCCCGGTAAGCAACGCTCCCGCCCCACCGCCCGACGATACGCCTGTCGCCACCTTCAAGACGAGTGTGAACCTGGTGGACATGATCTTTACTGTCAAGGACAGTAAAGGGAACCTAGTGCCACATCTGAACCAGCAGAACTGCACGGTGCAGGAGAACAAAGAACCGCAGACGCTCAAGACTTTTGTGGCCGAGACCAACCAACCGCTAACACTGGGCATTCTGCTGGATACCTCAGGCAGTCAGCAGCGCTTGCTGCCCATGGAAGTGGGCGCGGCCAGCCAGTTCATCCAACAGGTTTTGCGCTCCAAGGATGAGGCCTTCGCGGTCAGCTTCGACGTGAATGTGGACCTCCTGCAGGACTACACAAATAGTCCGCGATTGCTGACCCACGCCCTGGGCACGGCCCAAATCAACACCGCCGGCGGCAACGGATCGGGCATTCCCGGTCTGGGCGGAGGGACCGTCCCCACGGTCGGCGATCCCAAGGGCACGCTGCTCTACGACGCCATCTACCTGGCCGCGAACGACAAAATGAACCAGGAAACCGGCCGCAAAGCGATCATCATCCTGACCGACGGTGAGGACGAGGGCAGCCGCGAGAAGATCGCCGACGCCATTGGCGCAGCCAATCGAAACAACGTCATCATTTACATCATCCTGTGCGCCGACCGCGAAATGTACTGGAGCCAGGGCGAGGGCTACTACGGCTACGGGTATGCGAGGCGCATCGCAGACGAAACCGGCGGGCGGCTTATTGATGTTGGTAACAACGGGAACAAGCTGCAGGCCGCGTTCCAGCAAATCCAGGACGAGTTGCGCACTCAATATGTGGCAAGCTACACGCCCAGCAATACCAAGGCGGACGGGACTTTCCGGAAAGTCACTGTGGATTGCCACAGTGACACGGATCAAAACCTGAAGGTGCAAGTGCGCAAAGGCTACTACGCACCGTCCCCAGGGAATTAGGCCGACTCCAGATTAGGTGCACCCGGCTTTATCGCTCGAAATTCTCGCAGGGGCTAAAGCCCCACAATCAATTTGCGTTGCGCAATTTGCGGCAAGAGTAAACTCGCGTCCGGTTATAAAACGAGACAAGTCGGACGGACGGAGGTGAATGGGATGAAAGCCGCCAGGTTTTTTGCGATGGCCTTTCTAGCCACAGCAAGCCTATCCCTGATGGCGCAGGAGACGGGCGCGGACGGCTCAGAAAAGGCTGTCTACGCGCCCCAGGGCCCGATGGGCTTTGGCGATGAAGCATCTTCGCACGCATATGAGATGACCTCGGTGACCGGCGAGCTCGAGGGCAAGCTGGAAGCGAAGAATGCCAAGGTGGGCGATCGCGTGATTCTGAAGACCACCGAGAAAGTGCAGACATCCGACGGAACCGTGATTCCGAGAGGAACGCGCATTGTGGGTCACATCACCCAGGTCCAGACGCGCGATTCAGCCCACGGGGTTTCGCAAATGGCGATTGCATTCGATCGTGCGGAACTGAAAAACGGGCAAGGCCTCGCGATTCATACGTTGATCCGCGGCGTAAGCTCCAGCTCGAGTGTGATGGCGATGAATAGCGACAACCCGATGAGCGCGGTGGATGATCCCTTGAGCGGAGGCAGCCCGAGCGGCGGGACCGGTGGCGGCAGAGGCGGTAGAGGCGGCGGTGGGCAATCGGGCATCCTGGGCGGCGCGACGCAGAAAACCTCGCAAACCACCTCCTCAGTGGGCGATCGGACCGGCGTCCCATCGAATGCGGATACGGGAGGAGCTGTGCAGCTTGCCGGACATGGCGAAGATGTCAATGAGAACACCGGCGCGCACCAGCTCGCCGCGGCGCGCTCGGTCCCGCACCCCACAGCGATTCCGGGCGTGATGCTTGCCGGCAACAGCTCTTCATCCGGCGTGTTCCTCGCGTCGAGGAAAGATATTGAATTTGCAAGCGGAACCCAGATGCAGCTAGGCATTGTGGCGGACCGGTGAAGGCGGGTTTCAGGGATCAGGTTTCAGGTGTCAGTCCTTGTCGTGCCTGGCACGGTGATCGCAATCTGCGAATAGAAATCTGAAACCTGACACCTGATCCCTGAAATCTGTCCTTTTTTCGTACACCTCGTTACCTAAGTTGCGCGAAACCGTAATCTGGCGCGCAGACGTGGCTTTCGTTAGTATCGGCACCAATGAGAAAAACTTGAGGCGGCGGACGAAATCTCCGCGGCTTCAGGCATTCTCGCTCCGAGGTGTCTGCCATGACTTCGAATTGCGCCGCCCAGGAAGGCTTCGAGATCAGCCCGCGGTTCCGTCAAAGCGTCGAAGAGAGAATTGTGCGCCTGGAACGGGATGCCCGGTACGACGAGGGGCAATTAGACCGGCTCGACGACATCGACCACATCCGCAGACAGATGCGCCTGGTGGCAACGCAGCGCGCAGAGGCCCTGCGCATGAGGATTTTTCTCGATCGCGCCAGGACGCGCCTGCCGCGGCCGCTGATCGAGTTATAAGACAGGGGTCAGGTTTCAGGGATCAGGTTTCCGCGACATGCGTTTGGCTTATGCAACTGCCATCGGGCAAGACGGTCGGTTCCTGCACGATCGATCTGATCCCTGACACCTGAGGTGCGCGTTTCCACAACTGCGACGAATGGATTTTCCGTACACTAATGTGTGTAACGCGCGATGGCGAACTTGCCTACAAATCTCGACTATTTCGTCGTGGACGTCTTCACCGAGACTGCGCTGGCCGGCAATCCGCTGGCGGTGGTATTAAACACCTGCGGCCTGACGACCGAGCAGATGCAGGCCATCGCGCGCGAATTCAATTTGTCGGAGACCACGTTCATCGAGCGCCGCTCCGCTGAGGTGGAGCGCGCTGAAGGTGTGCGCGTGCGCGTTTTCACCACCCAGGAAGAGCTGCCCTTCGCTGGCCATCCCACGCTGGGCACGGCCAGCATCCTCAAAATGCAGGCGCCGGAAACTCTGCTGGGCGACACCGTCACGCTGGCGCTTAAGGTGGGGCCGGTGCCGGTGCGCTTTTGGCCAGGCACCGCAGGTGCAGCGACGATCTTTGGCGAGATGACGCAAAGGGAGCCGGAGTTTGGCAAGGAACTGGATGCGGCGGAAGTGGCTCCGCTCCTGGGTCTCGCCCTGGACGATCTGGACCCGGCGCTGACGCCGCAAGTGGTTTCAACCGGAGCACCGTTTGCGATTGTCGTGCTACCGACGGTGGAAGCGTTGGTGCGGCTCAAAGTGAATCAGGATGCGGCGACCGCGTGGCTGCGCGAGCGCGGAGCGCGGTGGTTTTACGTCCTCGCCCCGAACCTGATCCAGGACCCGAACGGTACGAAGTACAAGTACAGGGCGAGGATGCAGTTTTATGGTGGCGAAGATCCCGCCACGGGTTCGGCCGCGGGGTGCGCTATCAGCTACCTGGTGGCCCGCGACGCGGTGCCTTCGGGCAACCGGGTGCACGTTCGCCAGGGCGTGGAGATCGGTCGCCCCAGCGATCTTTATCTCTCTGCAAAAAAAGATTTCGCGAGGGTAACGGATGTGCGCGTGGGAGGCAGCACTGTTCTTGTGGCAAAAGGACAGCTTTTCCTGCCATGATGCACAAGCTTTCAACAGAAATTCATCTACGCAAGTTGCAGCGTGCAATGGCTCTAGCGATTTTCAGCTTGTTACACATGGATTTTCACCAAAGTCTTCGCCTGCCTTTCCCTCTTCCCACAAACGTCCGGAACCCCTAGTCTTCGGATTCATTGAGCACATTTTCTTGGCGCGCTTTTGATAGTTGAATAGACGCGCCAAAACGCTAAGCATTCAACCGTGAAAGAGGGCGGACCCGCAGAGGAGCGCGAGCCGGTTGTCCAAAGCGTGTGACCGCACCTCCAGGGTTCGGGCTCGCGCGCGGGGCAAGCTGCGAAGTACGATCCGAAGCGATACCGTCTGCCCGATTCATGGCCAACGATCAAACTGTGGCAACGCCAACCCGCGATATGCGCGGTAGAGGATTAGTGTTGCCCTGGATGGCCACTACTGAACATTGCTGTAAGGAGCAGAGCCCCACACCATGCGTCCAAAGAAAGTTATTCTCTGTGTAGACGACAACGAACAAGAGCTTTCCGTACTCAAGTTCATGCTTGCAACCAATGGCTATCGCGTGCTGGCGGCCGCGAATGGCCAGGAGGCGATCGCCGTTTTTTCCGCGGCGCCCCAGATTGACCTGGTGTTGGCCGACACCACGATGCCCCAGATGAGTGGAGGCCAGCTAGTGGAGCGGCTGAAGCGTCTGAGAAGCCACGTGCCCATGGTTCTGCTGGGCGACGCGCAGGCGGTAAACGCCGAGATGCACGTGGCCGACGCCGTGCTGGCCCGGAAAAACTGCTCCACCCAGGAGTTGCTGGAGCGCATCAAGGTGATGAGCGCGCGCAAGCGCGGCCCGCGCAAGGGCGCGCAACGCATCACGACGGTGAACGAGCTGGCCGCAGCGTCGTAAAAGCAGCCAATAGCCAGTAGCCAGCAGGGAATAGAGGGCCGCGAGCAGTCCCGGCAGGCCGGGAGGCCCTCAATTCCCGGCTCCCGGCTTTCTACTCCCTGCTCTCCACTGCCTATTGGCTACTGGCTATTGGCTGCTCTCCGCATTTCTCCCCTTGACGACAGTGCATGGGTAATCGCATACTCGCCTTCATGTTTTTAAAGCTGGTGGTGACGGTCTGCTGCCGGTTGAAAGTGGGCCCGTATGGACCTAGTGGTATTACGTCTTCTTTTTGTCATTCTGTTTGCCACGGTTTTCTATTTCCTCCGCCCGTTCGGCATCCAGACAGGATGGGAAGGCGCAGCGATTGGCGCGGCCGCGGCATGCGCGGTCATCGTCTTTGAACTGCGCGTGCGCGCGGTCACGCTGCGGCGGCTGATTGGCGCCGTAGCCGGTAGCGTACTCGGCATCATTGGCGCGGCCCTCTTCTGTGTCGTATTGCGTTCGGCGCTGCTGCCCGGAACCAATTCTGCCGTGCTGCAGATCTTCGTGCTTCTGCTCATGACCTATATAGGCCTGCTGGTGGGCGCCAGCAAAGGCGACCTGCTGAGCCCCAATGCGCTGGGCACCATCTTCTCGGGCGATAAACCTTCACGCCGCAGCGCCAAGGTGCTGGATACGAGCGTTATCATCGACGGCCGCATCGCCGACATTGCCGAGGCGGGTTTTATTGACGGCATGCTGGTGGTGCCCGAGTTTGTGCTGCGCGAGCTGCAGGTGGTGGCTGATTCGACCGACGGTTCAAAGCGACAAAGAGGCCGCCGCGGCCTGGACATGCTGCAGCGCATGCAGTCCAATGACAAGATCCAGGTGCAGATTGTGCCGGACGATTTTCCGTCCATCCGCGAAGTGGACCTGAAGCTGCTGGAGCTAGCCAAGAAGTGGGAGGCCAAGGTCGTAACGAACGACTTTAACCTGAACAAGGTGGCCCACCTGCATCACGTGGACGTGCTCAACATTAACGACCTCGCGAATGCTCTCAAGCCCGTGGTCCTGCCCGGCGAGCACATGACCGTGCTGATCCTGAAGGAAGGCAAGGAGTACAACCAGGGAGTCGGGTACCTGGACGATGGCACCATGGTGGTGGTGGATCATGCGCGAAAGCTGATCGGCCGCACCGTCCCGATCTCCGTGACCAGCGTGTTGCAGACCGCCAGCGGCAAGATGATCTTCGGCAAGATGGACGAAAACGGCAAGCAGGCCGAAGCATCATGAGCGGCCCGGCGCCGGTGTTTGCCATCGTGAACCGCAAGCCGGAGGTATGCACCTGCCCCAAGCGGGACTGCCCCCGCCATGGCGACTGCCAACCGTGCAGGAGCCATCACCTGAATGACCGGCATCCGCGACCGCCTTACTGCGAGCGCAAACCGAGCTGGTTCAAGAGATTGTTCGGGGCGGGTTTCGTGGCGAGCTAGCGCGAGCTTTCCTTCGGGTTGCCGCCTATTGTTATCTTTGTGCCGTAGGTTCTTCTGCCGCCGAAGGCTGACCTCCGCGCGAATCCAGCCAGGAATCGATGAGACCTTCCCGATCCAGTTTCGACTTCCAGAAGCTGCGGAATTCCTGTGTCTCCGCCGGTTTGCCGCGGTAAGTCTCGAAGAATTCTCTGCACGCCTGAAAGAACTTCTCGTCGCCCATCGCGCGGCGGATTGTGTCGAGCATCAACGATCCCTTGTAGTACCGAATGACAAAGCTACCCTGATCCATCACCCCCACGCTGGATAGCGCTGGGGCATCCGAAGGTAGTTCGATGACCCGCTTGCGATAGTCGGCCATAACGGCGTTGAAGGCCGCTTCGGAGTTCAGCTTTTCGACGGCAATGGCAGAAAAGTATTCGGCGAATGCCTCGTTGATCCAGTCTCCCTGGCCAGCTCCAAAATTCCACCAATAGTGCGCGATCTCATGGGCGACTCCCTGGAAGAGGGAGAAGTCGGGGCTCTTCGCCAACGCTTCAAGGGTCAGGCCTTCGGAGGTGACAATCAATCCCGGCCTGGCGAAACCTGCCCTCCCCTGGCCTTTGCGCTTGGGAGAATATACGTGCCTGACAATTCCATTGGGAACATTCGTTTCTCCCAATTCGGCGGAGTAGAGCTTCAGGACACTGGCAATTTGTTCACCATCGCGCCGAATGAATTGCTCCGGCATTTGCGTGTGGTAGATCTCGACGGAAACGCCGGATTCCTTGAGCTGCATGAGCCGGTAGTCCGGAGAGGCGAGGATTACGATGTCGGTGTCATCGGATGAGGACCAGCGGGTGGTTGCACGGCCTGCCTCCAGATGGTCCCCGATTCGCTTGCCCGAACAGATCGAAATCCAGTTTTGCGGCAGCGAGAGCGTCAGTTCGGCTTTGAGCGGCTGCCCAAATGCGAACTGCGGATACCAGGAGGAGTAGGCGGCCAATTCAATCATGCGGGAGTTGATTTGATCGTCCATCGAATGGCGCATATCCTGCGACGCGCCGAATTCCGGAAGAACTTTGAAATGACCTTCATACGCAATTTCCATACGGACACCGCCTGATGAAGGAGCGGCGGGGAGATTGACGACGACGCCTCGTGATGCAGGAAGTGAATACGAGCCCTCAGCGGGAGCATAGGCAAAGGTCGCGGCCTTGCCGTTGATCAGCAGCTTCTTGATCTCCACGGTTTCGTGGAGATTGAACTGCACGGTGGATCCCGTTGCATCGCTCACCGGCACATCCACTTGTCCCTGAACGGCAATGGTTCCATTGTCAGGCTCTATGCTGACTCTCAGATCGTAAGCCAGCACGCTTTGCTTTTCCTCTGCGGAGAGAAGAGCAGGAATTGCGAGAAGGAGAATGAATATAAAACGTCTTAAGGAACGCATACCAATACCCCGGTTGCCGCGGCTCGTGGACACGGGGAAGCATCCTGCAAACAGGAGAATCCAACTGCTTTGGATTGATTGACCCAATGATACGCGTAGCGGGACGATTGAGTTCCGTATGAATGCGGGCTTTGGGGATTTGTCTCGCGTTATGAGCGTTGTAGGCGGGCCAGCAGCCTTGGCTTTACCTCCGGCCAATCCGCCGCAACGATTGCGTAACGATACGAATCGCGCGGCGTAAAGTCCGAGGCCAGGCGGTGCGCCCGCAATACGCCTTCAAATTTTCCGCCGATCCGTTCGATCGCTGCTTGCGATTGCCTGTTGCGCGCGTCGGTGTGCAGGCATACGCGCAGCACCTGCCAGACTTCGAAGGCGTGCGTGAGCATAAGCAGCTTGGCCTCGGTGTTGGCAGCGGTACGGATGGCGTCGCGCGTGAGCCACGTGTAACCGATCTCGCACACGTCGGGATGCTGGCGGCCGTGGCGCTCGTGCTGGGCGGGCCACGCCCAGCTTTCGATATCAAAAAATCTCGACGACCCCAGAACCACGCCATCAGCGATGCGAACCGTCGCAAAGGGCACGGCCCTGCCGGCTTCGCGCCAGGCGAGCGCGGTCTCAATGTAGCGTGCAACCGCTTCGCGGCCTACCGGGACGGCACTCCACTGGTAGAGCGCGGGATCGACGGCGGCTGCGGCCACCAGGCCGTCAAGATGATTCATTGCCAGCGGCTCAAGCCGCACGTGCGCGCCGGTGAGAATGGGAGATTCGAGGGTCACGTTTTCAGTATCCCGTGAAGCCGGCAGGGAAGCAACGACTGGAGCATCAATACTTTGTGATCGTCGGATCGATGGCATCGGCCCAGGCCAGAATGCCGCCGGCCAGATTCTTCACGTTCGGATAGCCCTGCTGCGCCAAAAACTCCGCGACGCGCTGGCTGCGGCCGCCCGAGCGGCACTGCACCACGATCTCGCGATTGCGGTCGATTTCGGGCAGCCGCTGCGGCACTTCGTTTTGCGGAATGAGCGTGCCGCCGATGTTGGCAATCTGATACTCGTAAGGCTCGCGCACGTCGAGGACGAACAGGTCTTCGCCGGCATCGCGGCGTTGCTTGAGCTCCTGCACGGTGATCTGGGGAATGCCGTTCTTCAAATTTGTCTCCTGACCAATTTCTGGATTCACTTCGGGCTTGACGCCGCAGAACTGCTGATAGTCGATGAGGGCTGTGACAGTGGGATGCGCGCCGCACACCGGACACTCGGGATTTTTCTTCAACTTGAGCTCGCGGAAACGCATGCTGAGCGCGTCGACGAGCAGCAATCGGCCGACAAGCGGCTCGCCTTTGCCAAGAACGAGCTTGATGACTTCAGTCGCTTGGATGATGCCAATGAGGCCGGGCAAAATGCCCAGCACGCCGCCCTCGGCGCAACTGGGAACCATGCCGGGCGGCGGCGGCTCGGGATAAAGGCAGCGATAGCAGGGCCCTTCGCGCGTGGCAAAAACGCTGGCCTGGCCTTCGAACCTGAAAACCGACCCGTAGACGTTGAGCTTGCCCAGCAACACGCAGGCGTCGTTCACCAGGTAGCGCGTGGGAAAGTTGTCGGTGCCGTCGGCGACGATGTCGTAGTCCTTCAGGATGTCGAGGGCGTTGGCGCTCGAGAGCATGGTCTCGTGCTTGACCACGTGGACCGCGGGATTCAGCGCGGCGAGCTTCTCTTCCGCCGAGTCGAGCTTCTTGCGGCCCACGTCGCGGGTAGTGTGCAGTATCTGGCGTTGCAGATTGCTCGCATCGACCACATCGAAATCGACCAGCCCCAACGTGCCAACACCGGCCGCGGCCAGATAGAGCGCCAGCGGCGAGCCCAATCCGCCCGCGCCCACGCACAGAACCCGCGCGGCCTTCAGCTTTTGCTGACCCTCCGCGCCCACTTCAGGCAAGATCAGGTGACGCGCGTAGCGCGAGAGCTCTTCGCGCGTGAGCTCCGGTAACTGATTTGGGGAAGTGGAGTCGGCCATGGATTGCGTTCCGTTCGTCTTTAGTTTATCGGGCGGGAGGCGTGACGCGGACGGAGTCGAAAATGTTGTTCAGGCTGCCGTGGATGACTGCCTTTTCGTGCGTAGTCAGCTCGCGGGGAAAATCCCTGCCCGGTACGCGCGAAGTGGCCACGGCAAGATCGAAGCGCAGGCAGGAGCCGGACGCCTCAATAAATGTGGCGTAGATGTCTTCTTCGATTTCGGTGCTCAGGGCCGTGCCGGTCGCGGTTCCATGCCAATACGTCACGCCGTTCAGCGTCACGGGATCGGCTTCCACTTCCCAGTTGTCGCGGGCAAGCTTTTGGCAGGCAACGGCCGAGGCGGCGGGGCGCGCATCGTACGCAAATTCGACGCTGCTGAAGATCGTCTTCGGCCAGGAGGAGACTCCATGGAGCGTCTCGTTGGTGACCAGGCCGCGCAAACCGGTAGATATGCTGCGGCGGCCGTCCATATAGGCAATCGCGAGAGATGGGTTTTTGCCGTCGGCTTCGACTCGCCTGAAGCTCCAGCCGCTGGGAAAGTGGAAGCTGACGCCAAAGGCCGGGTCGCTGAAAAGCATTTGAGAATCCGTAACCGGTGTGACCGATTGCGCAAGGGAAGGCAACGCGGCAACCAGAAAAATCAAAGAGACGCAATTACGCAGGAACGAGTGGCCCGTCACCCCTCCATTATGCGCTATGGGCAACGGTCGCAATCAGAGGTCGGCGTGCAGGAAAAAACGAACGGCCCCGCGTGTGCGGAGCCGCACGAGTGAATTGCCGGTTGGCTTCAACAAGAAGTTACTACATGGGCTTCTTCGCCGGAGCAGCAGCGGGCTTTGCTGCCGGCGCCATGGCGGCCTTTGGCTTCCAGAATCCGGGATCGGCTTTGATCCAGTCGTCGCTCACGTAGCTCTGTTTGGGATTCACGCTGAACAGCTCGCTGTGCGAAGACTCGACGGCTTCCCCGAACAACTGATCGAGCTTGCGCATTCCCTCGTCGCCGCCGATGGCTTCACGGAACTTCTTGTCCTCAGAGAAGCCCATGTCGATGGCCGACATGGAAGGATCGCCGGTGAGCGCGATGAAGGTGCCGTCCGGAGCACCGAAGGCGATCTCGTACATGCCCCAGTGGGCGGTGGTTCCGGCCTTTTCATGCGCTTCCTTGACCATCTTCACCACTTCGCGCCATTCCTTCTGCTTGCCGGGGCGCACGTGAAAAACAGCAATCTGATACACGCGGTGATTACCGAGGTCGGTGTGCGGGTGATAGCTCAGGTCCTCGTCGTAGGTGTAAACCACCGAGTCGACTTCATCCAGCAATGCGCCGTCGGCCAGGCCGGCGTTTTCCAAACCAGCCGCGAGGGTGGGATTGCCATCTACGATCTTGTTGTCCTTTTCCCACTCCGCAAACGTGTCGTAGTGGGTCATGAACAGCGCCCGCGATTTGCCGGAAAGCGAATTCATGGCCACGTAATAGACGGGGAACTTGGCCTTTGTTTCCGCGGCGATAAAGGCGCTCTCCGTTTTGTCGTGCGCGGCGCCGCCTTTATAGGGCTTGGTGTATTCGATGGTGAATTGCAGAATCTTGGGCAGGGTCGAAGTGGATGACGCGTCTTGCGCCGCGGTGAGTGTGCTGCCGGCAACCGCGAGAGACAGTCCGAGTAGAACCGGGCTGATGATCTTCATTTGGATGGATCCTCCTTGATGTACCCGGAGATCGATTGCGGTAGGAGCTGGAACCGTTGGGGAGGGGAAGCGCAAGTTCTCCGAGGCAAACCGATTATCCGCGCGAAACCCTCGCGGTGTAAAGAAGTTTTTGATTTCTTCATGAGAGAGCGGCGTAAAAATTCACGCCAAAGCAACTCGTCCGACTCCCATTCCAGGCGCAGAGATCGCAAGGTCCACCCCGTCAGACGTTCTCGATCCGGATTTCCTGCGCCGCGAAGCACTTGTCCTCTTCGCTTGTCCCGGACAGCAGCCATGCACGCGTGAGTGCGGCTTTCCCCTGCGCGACTTCCGTGATGACGTAGCTCGCGCCCAGCCAATGCGCCTCGGCAAGGTCGGTGGCCGACCATTGCGCCGGATGGTCGGGATGCGAGTGATAGAAGCCGACGATTTCAAGGCCGCGGCGGCGGGCCTCTTGCGCAATCTCGACCAGCTCCGCAGGGGCGATCTCGTAACGGTCGTGCGCAGAATCCGCACGCGCGTTCGTTGCGCGCACCAGCGTTTCGATCTGCCAGCCCTCCGGGCCAAACTTACCCAGCAGTGCTCCGCAACACTCGCGCGGCCAGGTCTCTTCACCGTGGGCGCGAAGATCATCCAACAACACTTGCGGCAGGCGCAGAGGAGGGACCGTAGTTTTTGCGATGTTCGCGGTCGCCGTAGCATCGGATTGGGAAGTGTTCGCGGTCATGAGATAAATTGCGCGTGCGGCGCGGGTGTGCGAGATTGGAATGAGAGCAAGTGCCCGCCGCCTCAATTATTCTTCCAGACTGGAACGCCCTCATGAAACCAAAATCCGGACATCCTTCCTTCAATCAGACGCTGGAACTGCTGCGCTCCCATGGCTTTGAGGCGGTTGCCTATGCCGGAGTGGCGGGAGGCATGTTGGTGAGCAAGGATTGCGTGGGCGCCATTCTAGTGCCTGCTCCCGAGAAGTCAGGTGCGGCGGTTGCCCTCGCCGTGCATCCCGGCGTGCTGGTCAAGGGCGAGGTGTCGCGGCTGCTCGACCGCGGCTACCAGAAATTTATTAAGACTTCCCAATATGAGCTTCCTGCGTCGGCCAGCCAATTGCAGGCGATTCACGCGTTCAGCGAGGAGCTGAAGCAGCTGACTGGCGCCATCAGCCTGTACAACGAGTCGCTGGGGACAACCAGCGACGTGTATCAATATGACCGGCTGATGGGCCGTGAGGACGCGCAGCCGGCGCCCGTAGAGCCGTGGGGATCAGCCGACGAAGAGTAATCCGCGCGCGACACTGCTGCGGAGCAGGCGATGGACGGGCATGTACACGAGGAGCGCTTTGCGGTCCAGCGGCAGGAACGCCGCGCTCATCCACGCGTCTCTGTCGACGAAGACTCCGTACTGTTGTTTGTGGCGCATGGCGTGCCCATCAAGGCGCGCATCGTCGATCTGGGCCTTGGGGGCTGCCACTTGCGCAGCGACGACCCATTCACCGGCAAGGTTGGACGTCCCGTCGAAATCACTTTCAAAGTGAACGGCGTTGCCTTCCGGTTGAGCGGCGTGGTGCAGTGGACCGACGGCCACACCCAACTCGGCATCCACTTTGTGAACGTGATTTCCCGGCGCGAGGCGGAGCTGGCTGAGGTGATTGAGGAGAAGGCGGCGGCCGCACGCGCGAAGGCCGCCACACTTCCAGCCGCGGAACAGGCCGCCCCGGAAATCCTTCTGCCAGAGATCCTCAAAGTGGTTGCAACCAGGCCCGTCGATCCGGTGGCGGCAAAAGCGAATGAACCGCAGATCGTGGTAAAAGCCAGCGAACCTCCCACCGCGCCGCAGCCCACCGAAGCAGAAATTCCAGCAGAAACCGCGCCGTCGGTGCGCCCGCCCTCGAAATTCCGCGACCGCCGAGCCCAGCCCCGGCACGAAGTGGACACCGTTGCCACCATCTTTCTGGTCAAGGTCGGGTCCGCGTTGCGCGGCCGCATTCTCGACCTCAGCCCGAGCGGCTGCCGCATCCGCACCGACGAGCGCTTCCCGGTGGGCATTTACACGCGCGTGGAAACGGAGTTTCACTTCGAGGGGCTGCCCTTCCGGCTGGGCGGCGTCATTCAGGCCATTCACAATCGCAACATGGTCGGCATTCGCTTTCTCGATCTCAGCGAGCGCAAGCGGCAGCAGGTTTTGGATCTAATTGACGAAATTGAGCAACTGCGCGCGGCGTTGCTCAGTGCCGAGGCATCATCTGCGGATAAGCCGCATCAGGCAGACGGCCGCTGAAGAAATGCTGCCGCCGCTTCGCGCACACACTATGGGCGCGGCGCGCGGTGGATTACCAGACGATGGTGGCGCGTCGCAGGCCGCGCACGGCGTTGGCAATATAGACGCCATCCGCGTGGCGCAGATCGTTGAAATGCAGCGTTCGCTCTTCCATCTCCGGACGGGTTTGGAGCAGTTGCCGCCGGTACACGCCTGCGAGCAGCCCGCACTCAACCGGCGGTGTTGCCCAGCGGCCGTCTTTCTCCACAAAAATGTTGCTAATGGCGCCTTCCGTCACTTCGCCGCGCAGATTCAGAAACAGCACGTCGTCGAAACCGGCGGCCGCGGCCTGGGCGAATGCTTGCGCGTAGAGTGGGCGATGCGTGGTCTTGTGGTAAAGCATCGCGTCGGCAGGATCGGTGCGTTGCGGCGCGAAGCGCACGCGAGCGATGCGGTTCGCTTCGCCGCCTGGAGGCAGAACTTCGCTCGTGATCTCGAGACGGCCTTCCGCATCGAGCAGCAGCCGCACCTTGCGCGGCGATGCCTCCGCAAATTGTTGGGCGTGCTGCTCGAGGCTTGCTCGCGCTGCTTCGCGGTCGCAGGCAAAGCCGAAGTACTCCGCCGAATCTGCGAGCCGGTCGAGGTGCAACTCTAGAAGTGGGTACGCGCCGTCCCTGAGCAGAGACTCGATGAGCGAAAAACACTCCGGCCGCTGATCCGCACTGCGCGTGAGAAACTCCGCTTTCAACAGGCACTCGCGGTACTCGTCCCCCGGATCGGAGTCGATGACAATGCCGCTGCCCGCGCCCATGTTTCCACGCATCCTGCCGCCGCTTTCGCCCTCGAGCTCCATCGTGCGAATGGCCACGTTGAAGACGGTCTGCTGCGGAGAAAAAAAGCCGATGGCGCCGGTGTACACGCCGCGCGGCGCGTCTTCAAGTTCGGCCAGCAATTGCATAGCCCGTACTTTAGGTGCACCTGTAACCGATCCCGAAGGAAACAGCGCGCGGAAAATCTCATGAAAGTCTACGTCGGGCCGCAACTCCGCGCTCACCGTCGAAGTCATCTGCCAGAGAGTGGCATAACGCTCCACGTCGAACAGCCGGTCGGCATGCACCGTGCCAGTACGCGCCACGCGGCCCAAATCGTTGCGCAGCAGATCGACGATCATCACATTTTCGCTGCGATTCTTGGGGTCGTTGCGCAGCCACTCGGCAATCTCGCGATCTTCGCGCGTAGTGCGCCCGCGGCGCGCGGTGCCTTTCATGGGCCGCGTTACGATGCGGCGCGTCGGGCCGTCATTTTCAATGCGGAAAAACAACTCCGGCGAGAACGACAGGATGTGCCGGCCTTGCTCCCAGTGCAAGAACGCGCCGTAGTCGACCGGCTGCCGCGCGCGCAGCCGCGCGTAGTGCGCCGCAACGCTGCCCGAAGCCTCGACGCGAAACGGAGCCGTGAAGTTCAGCTGATACACGTCGCCGGCGCGAATCCATTCGTGAATTGCGGCGATACGCTCGACATATTCCGCTTCTGAAAGCGCAAACTCCGCAGCAATCTCCTTGTCAGTTTCGCTCGTTCCGCCTTCCGCGCCCGCTTTGCTAATCCGAAACTGCGCGAGCTCCGGCGACTCGCCGTCAAGAAATGCTCCAGCCTCGTGATCGAATACATAGCTCCGCTCGTAGATTCCGAACCACGCGAGGGGCTGACTTTCCCGGCTCGCGCGCATCGCGGCCTTTGGCTCAAAACAATTGCCGCACTCATAGCTGAAGAATCCCGCAGCGCACAGCCCTGCGGCCACCGCGCTTTCGATTTCTGTAAACAGCGCCGGAATCTCTGCCGCATGCCACGCCACACGCACACGCACGGGAGCCGTGAACAGTTGCGTCCACGGTTTTTTATTGGTCTCGGAGGAGTTCTTTCCGCCTTCCAACAGCACTGTGGCTGGCGTTTGCTCCACCAGCGCATAGACCTCCGCGGGAAGGGGATGCCGGCGCGTCATGCTGACAGTCTAGAGCGTGACCCTAAATTTTCAGGCCGTGGCCCTTACTGGACGATGAGCTGGAATGTGGTGGTGTTGGTGATGGCGGTGACTCCGTTGTTCGACTGCCCGGCAACCGTGATGGGAAACGTGCCGGAGGGAGTGGCGGGCGGTGAAGTGGGACCGTGGTTGAGGTAGTAATAGCGCGGATTGCAACCCGCGGTGCCCAGAACAGTGACGAGACCCACCAGCGCCAGAAGCGAAAGCCGTTGCAACCAGCGACGCCGGCGCGCTCCCCATGCCAACCCGCCAAGGCCCAGCATGCCGGGCAGCAGAATGGCCCACGCGATAGGACTGTTCTTGTGTCCGGACTGCGCGGGCGGCACAACGCCTGCGGTCTGGTCTTCCGTTTGAATCAGCATAGTGCTGTTGACGCCGGCATCCTGGCCCGGCAAAAGCTCAAGGTTTTCCGGAGTAAACGCGCAGGAGGAGAGACCTGGCAGTCCCGAGCACGAAACAGTGACAAACGACGGGGCCCCGGTCGTGTTCAAAGAGGTAACAAACACCTGGGACGGTGTGACCGTAACGGTCGCCGTTCCGGCTTGGCCGGGAATCAGCGTCATCGCCGAAGAACTGGACGGCGAGATATTGGAAACCGAGACTGCAAACGTGGTGTTGCACTGCGAACTGATGGGCGCCGACGCCGGCAGGGAAGTGGACGTGGAGTAGGTGGTGTTGCCGGCATACACGGCCAGCAGCGTGTGCGCGCCATTGGAGAGGTAAAGCGAAACGGTGGCTTGTCCGGTGGTGCTGAGCGCCGCGCTCGCAATTTGCACCGGCGGGCCCGATGCCTCGTCCTCAATATTGACTGTTCCCGAAGGCACGCCGCCAGATCCGGTGACGGCGATGGTCAGCGTGGTCAAAGTGGTGGTAAGCCCCGTCGTGGGACAGGTTTGCGTGCCCGACTGCGCCGACAGCGATGTAGAACTTGTGGTCAGGCCGAAAGCGCGCGCCGTCGGCAGCAGCGCCAGAGCGATGCCAAATCCCGCAACCCAAAGAAGCCGCAATTTGCGGCAGTTTTTACCTATCACGTGCACCTGCTCCAACTCTTCAGAAAGATAGCGTATCGCCCTGCGGGCGCGTCGCCGGTTTTCCTTCACGTAAACCCCTATTGTATCTGGCTGGGGCGCAATCGGGCGAACCGTCGCCGGGCCAACCCCCGGCTGTCTGTACCCTGCGGCCCCCCTCGTTCCCCCCACCGTACTTTGACGCGGCAGCCCGGGGAACGCCATCCGGCCGTCGCGCTATGCTTTTGGTTTGAGGTTGATTGCCATGACCAAGGCCGCTCCTCGCCCCCAGCTCGCCCACCTTACCGCCGCACTCAACGATCTCCGCGCCAAAGGCACGCACTTCAAGCTGCGCGTGCTCGACGACCAGCAGGCCCCTGTGTGCCACTACGACGGGCGCGAGGTCATCAACCTGGCCAGCAACAACTATCTGGGCCTCGCCAACCACCCCAAGCTCATTGAGGCCGCCGTCGCCGCGACCTACGCGTTCGGAGTCGGCTCGGGCGCCGTCCGCACCATCGCCGGAACCATGCGCATCCACATGGAGCTCGAGGAGAGAATTGCGCGCTTCAAAAATGTCGAGGCATGCGTGGTCTTCCAGAGCGGCTTCACGGCCAATGCGGGAACCGTCAGCGCCATCCTCGGCAAAGAAGATTTCATTCTCTCCGACGAGCTCAACCACGCTTCGATCATCGATGGCGCGCGGCTTTCAAGAGCCACCGTCAAAGTTTTCCGGCACAAGGACGCGGCCCACTGCGAAGAACTTCTTCAAGGGCTGGAAGGCACGCCGGGCCACAAGCTGGTGATCACCGACGGCGTCTTCTCCATGGATGGCGACATCGGCCCGGTGGACAAACTGGCCGCGCTGGCAGAGAAGTACGGCGCCATCATGATGGTCGATGATGCGCATGCCTCGGGCGTGCTGGGCCGCAATGGCCGCGGCTCCGTCGATCACTTCGAGATGCACGGCCGCGTGGATGTGCAGGTGGGCACGCTTTCCAAGGCTATCGGTTCTCTGGGCGGCTACGTTTGCGGAACCAAAGATTTAATTGACTACCTTTACCATCGCGCGCGACCTTTTTTGTTTTCCACTTCGCATCCGCCGTCGGTCGCGGCCAGTTGCATCGAGGCCTTCAACATTTTGGAGCGGGAGCCGGAGCGCATTGAGCGCCTGTGGAGCAATACAAAATACTTCCAAGAGGGATTGCGGCGAGCCGCCTTCAATATTGGCGGCGTGACCACGCCAGCTACCGAGACGCCCATTACGCCCATCATTATTGGTGACGGCGGCGCTGCCATGGAATTCAGCCGCGCGCTCTTTGGCGAGGGCGTGATGGCGACGGGCATCGCGTTTCCCACCGTACCCGAAGGCAAAGCGCGCATCCGCGCCATCGTCACCAGCCAACACACTCGCGCCCAGCTCGATCGCGCACTCGAAACCATGGAACGCGTCGCGAAGCGTATGGGGATCTTACAATAGGGCAGAATGATCGCTCACCTGCGCGGCAAGCTCATCTTCAAGCAGCCCGGCCAGGCCATCGTCGAGGCCGCGGGCGTTGGCTACGACGTCGCCATCTCCGTGCCATCTCCGTGCCCACCTTCACGGCGCTGCCCTCCGTGGGCGCTGAGACCGCGCTGCATATTCATACCCAAGTTTCGGACGACCAGATCGCCCTCTTCGGATTTCTCGACCGCGAAGAAAAGCGTCTTTTCGAGCGGCTCATCACCGTGAGCGGCGTAGGACCGAAGCTCGCCATCAAAATGCTGAGCGGGTTGTCGCCCGAGCACACTGTGCAGGCCATCCGCGCGCAGGATCATGCGCAGCTCACGCGCATTCCCGGAGTCGGCAAGAAACTCGCCGAGCGTCTCGTGGTCGAGCTCAAAGACAAGCTCGATGATTTTGCCGTCGCGCCCGTGCCGCATGCCGTAGAGGGCCCGGCCGTCGACGATGTGCTTTCCGCGCTTGTGAACCTCGGCTATCAACGGCCGGCCTCGGAGAAGGCCATCGCGCAGGCGATCGCGAAGGATCAAGCACTGGCCGCGGATTTCGACGGGCTGTTTAGAGGCGCGTTGAAACTGATTCGGTAAAAACAGCTTTCAGCTCCCGCTCTTCGAGGCGACCCACGGCACGATGCGCGAACCGCTGTGAATATATTCCAACCCGTCTCACGCTAAACTCCATTTGTCATGGTTGCTAAAACGAAATCTGCGCCCTCCGCAGCTCTCCCCTACTTCCGCCCTGAAGCACTCACCTTTCTGCGCAACCTGAAGCGCCATAACGACCGCGCGTGGTTTCAGCCGCGCAAGGCGCAGTTTGAAGCCGAGCTGAAAGAGCCGATGCTGGCTGTGGTGCGCAAGATCACCGACGCCATGGTGGACTTCGCGCCCAACCATGTGCGTCCCGCGGAGAAATCCGTTTTTCGCATCTATCGCGACACGCGTTTCAGCTCTGACAAGCGGCCCTATAAATCGCACGTGGCCGCTTGGTGGTCGCACCAGGGATTCGACAAGACCTCGGGCGCGGGATACTACTTTTCCGTGAGCCCGAAGGAAGTGATCATCGCCGCCGGCTCCTACATGCCCGACAAGGATCAGCTTGCCGCCATCCGCCACTGGCTGCTCGATCATCACGCCGAGTTCCGCAAGCTCCTCCGTAGCCCGAAAGTGCGGAAGCACTTTGATGAGTTTGAAGGCAACGCGCTCACGCGCCCGCCCAAAGGCTTTCCCTGTGATCATCCGGGAATGGATCTAATTCGCTGCCGCCAGTGGGGACTGGCCGCGACACTGCCCGCCAAGGCCGCACTCAAGAAAGATTTTGCCGACGTGATCATCCGCTACTTCAAAGTGGCCGCGCCCATGGTGGACGCGCTCAACACGCCGCTTGCTGCCGCTTTCGTGCCAAAGAAGCGCGTCTTTTTCGGTCTGCATTGAGCCTGCGCTCGACACCCTTACGCAGCTTTCAAGATGCTCAAAACCCGCTCCAATTGCGGGTTTCAGCGGCCGTATAGGCCAAAAACCAGCGAAAATAGGGCATTTCCGGGCAAAAACCTAAGAAAACTGTGGAAAACAGGTGTTTTCCCATTGACTTTGTCTGCCTCCAAGCCGCATTGTAACCATCGGCAGGGTTCTTCGTAGCCGCATGAATACAGGGTTCCGCGCACTTCGAGTTTCAATCATCCTCCCTCCATGCGGGTTGCTCCCAACAGCGGAAGCCCGACCATACCGGCAGCCCGAAGGGCTCGCCCCAAAGGAGAACAAACAATGGCATCTGGACTGACCAAGACAGCGCTCACTCGGCAACTCGCCGAAAAGCTCGAATTGACCAACAAGCAGGCTGCGGCCTTCCTGGATCTGCTGGCTGAGACGGCGATCAAGGAAACCAAGAAGAACGGCGTCTTTGTACTTCCCGGCATCGGCCGCTTAGTCAAGGCGGAGCGCAAGGCTCGCATGGGCCGCAACCCCCAGACCGGCGAGGCCATCAAGATCAAGGCCAAGACCGTTGTAAAGTTCCGCGTGGCCAAGGCCGCAAAGGACGTGATCGCGCCCCCGAAGAAGTAGTCTTCCCAGACTGCCTCTATGGCATTGCGCCAAATTGCATGACGACAAAGGGGAGAGCCTTGTGCTCTCCTTTTTGCGTGCGGGTTAAACCTCTTCGCTACTGAGGCTCGTCCATGTCCAATTGGAAATTGAAATCACTTCTCGCGCTCGTCCTCTCGTGCGCCTGCGCTGCATCGTGCCAAACCAAACCGTTCATCGCGTGGAAGAGCCTGCATAATCCCGTCCTGTCCTATCCCAACTGGTCCGTCAAAGACACAGCCATGGCCTACCGGCAGGGGACGTTCTACGTTTTCTTCTCAGCGTTCTACGACGACCACGGCCAGGTGCGCTGTCACGTGGCAGAAGTGAGCACGCGCGACTTCAAGCGCTACTCCGATCCCATCTTCGACTTTGACGGTGAAGAGGATGGGTGGACCGGCATGTGCTCGCCCGACGTGCAGTTTCTCTTCGGCGAGTATGTGATGACATTCAACTCGTGGGGCAATAGTCCAGGAAAGCCCAATCAGCTCTTCTACGAAACTTCAAAGGACCTGATGCTCTGGTCAAATCGCAAGCCGCTGGCGCCGAATCTTACCAGCATTGGAGACCAGCATCCGATCGATGCGTCGCTTGCCGAGGCAGACGGAGGCTACTACCTGGTGTACAAGGAGTCATCGCCCGGCATCCATAGCCGCCCGAGAATGGCATTCTCCACCTCGCTCGAAGGGCCCTTCAACTATGTCGGCGATGGCATCGTTGCGTTGCTGATGAAGGACGGCAAAGACAATGGATTCTTTCACGAAAACTTTGAGTTCCTTCACTCAGGCGACCAATGGTTCATGCTGGCCACGGATTATCTGCACAACAGCCAGAATCACGACAACTACGACATGCAGGCTCCCTACCTCTACGCCCTCGACCCCGGCTCGCATTGGTTGCAATGGACGCGCGGATACATGTTGGACATTCCCGGCGAGGCATTCAATGCGGTAAGCATCGACAATGCCGCTGCGCTCTACGATTGGCGCAAATATGACGGCTACTATTACCTGATTTACGCCGGCCGAAACGACGGCCAGGCCTATGCGAAACGGGGATGGAACCGGATTGCCCTGGCCCGGTCAAAGGACCTGATCCACTGGTCGGTTCCAGGCCAGGACTAACGCACACGCCTGCTCTGGCTTTGCCGCGGTCCTTCGCTTTGAAGCAGCCGCTAAGGCATTGCGCCGCGGCAGATTTTTGAACTCCTGCGGCTGTCCGGTTCATCCAATGGGTTATGACAGCAGCTTCGGCAGCTCCGGAACAACTTGCACTCGCACCAGCCCGCGGATCGTCGGTTCTCTTTCTTCTGCGCTTTGAAGGGCTCGCGATGGCCGTCTTCTCCGCGGTGCTCTACGCGCGCACGGGAGCGAGCTGGTGGCTTTTCGCGGCCCTGTGGCTGGCGCCCGACCTTTCCATGCTTGGCTATTTCGCCGGATCCTGTTGGGGCGCGCGCATCTACAACGCATTTCACACATACGTCACGCCGGCGGCGCTGGCTCTTTGTGCGCTGCTTTTGCAGGCGCCTTTGGCCCTGGCGATCGCGCTCATCTGGGGCAACCACATCGGGGTCGACCGGCTGCTGGGATTCGGGCTCAAATACGCCGACGGCTTTGGCTACACGCACCTCGACCGTCCGGGAAAACAGCATCCGTAATCAAGCCGCTTCAGGCCTGGGCCCTGTTCTTAACTTCTGCGGCAAAAGCGCAAACACAATCAGCGCCACGCCAAAAGCAATGAGCAGCGTCTTTGGATACGACTGATGGAAGGCGAACCGCATGGCCGCTGCGACGATCAAGAACGCCACGGTGGGAATCGGAGTCTTCATCAGCCCCCGCACCACCATCGACAGGAGAAAGCTCACGAGGATGGTTTCGAGCATCAGCAGGTTGTCATAGCTCCACGAAAAAAATGCCAGCGCAACAAAGATGCCGATGGGATTGATTTCGGTGAGTATGGCAATGAGCCAATGCGGCTTTTCTGCGGACGACGGCAGGCTGCTGCGCAGACGCGGCATCAGCCGCGGCACCGCGCTTAGATATTCCTTGTAGGGCTCGCCGAGCATGGCCGCGAGGAACGCCTCTTCGCCAAGGATCAGGCGCACATAAAAGATCGTCACCAGCACCATGACAAACAGCGCGCCCGTGGGCGTCATCAGCAGGCAAATCGCCAGCATCATGAACCATCCGCCCAGGTAAAGCGGATTGCGCACGTAGCGGAACGGTCCGGCAGCCATCACCGCGCCGCTCTGCATCTCTTCGTGGTGCACGGTGCCGTACCCAAGATAGGCAGCGCCCCACACGCGCAACACCGCGCCCAGCAGCGCGGCCAGCGCTCCACAAACAATCACCACCGGCGCCGCCACGCGAAAGCTCACAATGCCCATGCGGCTGATTTCCATCGCCAGCCATGCCAGCGTGGAGATTCTCCGGTCCCAATCGAGCGTCCCGAGCCACGGCGCCCAGAATCCCAGAAAAACAATAACGATTTGAATCCACATCCGCAGACGAAACTCGATTGCGCTTGCCTTCATGCCGTTCTCCCGCCGGGATGGTCCTCTCGCAACCATCTCCTTTCCAAGAGTACGCAATCCTGCTGGGCCGCGCAGTAACGTGCGCCGCGCGCAAATTCAATCAGGAGTAGAATTCTCTCGATTTCAATACGTCAGTTTGGTCGGCGGGTGAGAGGAACAAAGATGAAAGCGTTCTATACGGCGATTCTGATGCTCCTCCTGGTCGGCGTGGCTATCGCGGCACAAACCGGCGCGAATCCGCAGGAGACCAGCCTGCTCGCGGCCGCCTCCACTGGAGACCTCGCACAAGTGCAACAACTCCTTCAGCAAGGAGTCAGCATTGAAGCGCGCGACAATCTGGGTTGGACACCGCTGATCTGGGCGGCTTACCAGGGCCGCATCGATGTGGTCACGTTTCTGCTTCAGAAAGGCGCCGACATCGGGGCCAAGGGACACGCGGGCCAGACAGCGTTGCATGAAGCGGGTTTCATGGGGCACACCGACATACTGATGCTGCTGCTCCAGAAGGGCGCAAAGGTGAGCGAAGGCGACAAGAGCAAGTGGCCGGCGCTCGCCGAGGCAGCGCATCAGGACAACCTGGACGCGGTCGCGTTGCTGCTCGTGAAAGGCGTGAGTGTGGACGCGCGCGATGAGAACGGAAACACACCACTCATCAGCGCGGCAGAAGCTGGAATGGCAGACATGGTGAAGTTTCTCCTGGACAAAGGCGCGCTGATGGAGGCGAAGGATCAGGATGGCGCAACCGCGCTCGTGAACGCGGCCTATGCGGGCCATGCCGATGTCGTACAGGAATTGCTCGACGCCGGGGCCAACATAGAAGCCAAAGCCAGCGGCTACCCCAATGAAGGCGCGACGGCGCTGGCCGAGGCTGCGGGCAGAAACAAGACCGCGGCAATGAAGGTGCTGCTCGACAAAGGCGCAGACATTGAAACAAAAGACAAACAGGGCTGGACACCGCTCATCTGGGCCGGCGACATGGGTCAACTGGATGCAGCCGATCTGCTTCTCCAACGCGGCGCCAACATCAACGCCAAAGGCAACGATGGAAACACGGCTCTGCATTGGGCCCAGGTGGAGGGCCATCCCGATGTGGCCAAGCTCCTCCAGGATCACGGCGCCAAATAGCAGCGCTGGCAGCGGCCGCGCTACTTGAGTTGCTTGATGGTGGTTCCTTCGGGAATCTTCACTTCGAACTGGTCGTCCGTGACGGGGACATTCTTCTGCACGTCGTCTACGGTGAGCACCAGCTGGATTCCCTCCTGCGGGAGCTTGATGGTGATCTTAGAGGGATACTTGACGGCGCCGAATTGTACGTAGGTGCCATAGCGAATCTGCTCTTCCAGGTTGCCTTCGCTGTCGTAGATGTCCTGGTCGTAGGGCAGCATGTCGTCGCGATGAAACGTGAT
>JBEKEP010000074.1:0-20034 GCA_050013775.1 Occallatibacter sp.
ATGATCAGCCGCTTCGTCAAGGATCCGCCCTACATCAAGAATGCCAAGGTGGGCGCCTTCGACAACATCGGCTTCGGCCTGCTCGTGGTGTGGACTGGCTGCCTGCAGGTTGTCATGGATAAGGGCCAGGAGGACGACTGGTTCGGCGCTATCTGGGTGCGCTGGGCCGTGGCGGCGCTGATGGTCTCGCTCGTTGTGTGGATCTGGCACTCCTGGACCAATCCCAGGAGCCTCGTCGACCTGCAAGTACTGAAGGACCGCAACCTCCGAACCGGCTGCTTCCTGATCCTGATGCTGGGCATGTGCATGTACATCACCATCGCCATCCTGCCGCTCTACTTTCAGGAGATCCTCGGCTACACGGCATTCTCCGCCGGACTGGTGGTGGGCCCGCGCGGCATCGGATCATTCACTGGCTCGCCCATCTTCGGCTACCTCGGCTCGCGCGTCGACAACCGCATCCTGCTCTGCGCCGGCTTTCTCGGCTTCGCGGGCTGCTCGTTTATCTTCGGCACGGTCAATCTTTCCATCAGCCCTTACACGCTGCTGATTCCCATCATGCTCACGGGATTCGCGCTTAGCTGCATCTTTGTTCCCTTGTCGACGATGATGATGGCCACCATAACCAACAAGGACATGGGCGCGGCGACCGGCCTCGTCAACATGCTGCGCAATGTCGGCGGGTCCATTGGAATTGCCGTGGCCTCTACCGCCATCATCCGCCGCGCCGATCTCTACCAGAATGATCTCGGCGCCAACTTGCCGCAATCCAGCATTGCGCTGCAGCAGAAGTCGGCCGTGATCGCCCAATATCTCGGTCATCATCTGGGCCCAGCGAGCGCGGGCCCCGGTTCCTTCGGCTTCATCTACAGCCTGATGCAGCAGCAATCCGCCATGCTCGCCTATGTCGATGTCTTTCGCTGGACCGCCGTGTTGGCCGTGATCTGCGCTTGCGCTGCGTGGCTGTTCAAAAAACCACCGAAGCACGCGAAACCGCACCCGGGACTGCATTGAGCCGTCAGACGGTATGCCGTCGTTCCGTGCTCCCGTTACCGCCTGACTTCCCTTCTACTGGCTGCCATCGCAGCGGACCTGGGAGAACCAGGCAACCTCACCGCCTCGATCCTTCAGCAGCGAGCTCCAAATCGTCGCTGTGCTCGGCCTGTTTCGCGTAGACCCCACGGTACTCAGGTGGCAATAATGCAGCCAGCTGGGCCATGATCTGATCCGTATAGCGGTGCAACGTTCCAGGCGACGGAAGTCCCTGTGGGAAGCGAAGCGGAGCTCCGGCGCGCACGTGAATAGGGATCCGTCCCAGACGCTTTCCGCGCTGGCGCCATTTCTCCTGTCCCCATGCCACCAGCGGTACCACTGGCACATCGATTTGCGTCGCGAGCCAGGCGATGCCGGGTTTTCCCTGGAGCAATCCGCCGGTTCTGCTGCGCGTGCCTTCCGGTGCTATCGCCAGCATGCCGCCCGCATTCAGCACCGCGAGCGCGCGCTGCAAGGACTCCTCGTTCAGCTGATCCCGCGTCAGGTAGATAGCCTGGCCCATGTCGGAGACGAACCAATTGAGGACTCTGTTCTTTTGCAAACGGCGGTTCACCAAGGGAATCGAGCGACGCTTCAATAGCGTCATATACAGCGGTGCCTCCGCCATGCTGAGATGATTTACCGCGAGCACGCAGGGACCAGTCGCCGGAATGTTTTCGAGGCCCTCCGTCTCGATCCGGCCCAGTATTTTGAAGCCCGCAGTGAAGAATCCACGGATTGCCTTTTGCCCCGTTGTCCAATTGGCGTAATCCTGAGTGCCGTTGTGCGCGCCATTCTTCGACGGCACCAAGAAAGCCCCCTCGATTTCTGCCTTCACTGGCATCGGCGTCGGTATTGGCTTCACGGCCTCGCGCACCGGCGTCGATATCGGTATCGGCTTTGCGGTCTCTTGCACCGGCTCGGGCTGTTCAGCGGCCGGCTCCACCGACACTCTCGACTGTGGCACAGCGTCGAATCCCAGCAGTTCGTAAACCTCCTGCGCCAGCGCGTGCACACTGATGCCGCTCAAAAGCTTTGTCCCTGCGATCTGGACATCCAGATCCCGCTCCATCACTCCGGTCAACTCGGCGGCGATCAGCGAGTCGAGCCCGAATTCGGTGATGGGCCGATCCGGCTCGATCGCGGACGGCAGCGCGCCAAGGAGTCGCGCGACTTGTTCGCGCACGTACTGCTCCACAAGCGCCGGGCGCGCCGACGGATCGGCTTCCCCGAGCAGCGCCTTTACAGAGCCTGTTCCGGCTTGAACGGTTCCTCGTTCTGCAGTCGGGATCAGATGCCGGAGGCGGGGGGACGCAGCGGCGCGCGGGTTGGATTCGCCGGCCAGTTTCCAATCCATTCGAGTAGCCATAAGCTGCACGGCGTCGTGCCGCAACATCTCGGAAATTACTTCAAGAGTCTGTTCCTCCGTAAAGCTCAGGTAGCCCTGCCGATTCAAATGCTCCATGAACTCTTCCTGCTGCCGCGCCACCCATCCGGAACCGGCAAGGACCCCAAAGTCGATCGTCGTGGCTGGCAGATGCCGCGCGCGGCGGTACACCGCCAAGGCATCCAGAAAGGCATTCGCCGCCGCATAATTGGCCTGCTTTTGATTACCCAGCAGTGCGACAACGGAGGAAAACGAAAAGAAGAAGTCCAGGCTCTCGCCCATCGTATGCTTGTGCAGATACCATGCGCCTAGCACCTTCGGCGCCATGACCCGGGCCATTCCACTTTCGTCCAGATCCGCGAGCGGTGTATCCGAAAGCACCATCGCCGCATGCAGAACCCCGCGCAATGGTGGGAGGTTGGCGCGGATGAAGTCAAGAACGCGCACGATGTCTTCTTCTCTCGATACGTCTGCCGCTAACACCTCGACGCGCGCGCCGGAGCTGCGCAATTCTGCAAGCCGGCCCTCCGCCTCGAGCGACGGAGAACTTCGTCCTACCAGTACCAAGCTGCGGGCACCGCGCTCCGCCAACCATCGCGCGGTGAGCAAACCCGCGCCGCCCAGACCTCCCGTGATCAGGTAGGTAGCATCCGCGCGCACAGGAGGCTTTTCTGGCAAGGTCGCACGCACCTCCACGGGAGCCTTGTTCGTTACGACCACCTTGCCGATATGCTTCGCCTGAGCCATGAAGCGCATGGCTCCTGCTACTTCCGTCATGGGGAATTCAGTGTAAGGAATCGGGGTAAACTTGCCGGAGGCAAACTCCGGCGCGAGATCGGCCGACAGTTTTTCAATCACCTCTGGACGTTCCACTAACATCTGCGCGAGATCGAGCGCGAAGAATGTGAGGTTCCTCTTGAACGGCAAGAGATGAAGACGGCTGTTCCGATAAATATCGGCTTTCCCCAACTCGACAAACCTGCCATAGGGCGCCAGCGCTGCGATACCCCGCTCTAACGCCTCGCCGGCCAGTGAATTGAGAACCACGTCGACTCCGCGGCCGCCGGTCCGCTCGGCGATTTCGTCGGCGAAGGCGAGGCTTCGGGAGTCCATCACGTCGGTGATGCCAAGGGATTCAAGATAGCTCCGCTTAGCCGGACTGCCAGCAGTGGCAAAGATCCGCGCACCGCAGGCCCGGGCAATCTGAATCGCCGCGTGACCGACTCCCCCCGACGCTACGTGAATCAGTATGCTCTCCCCCTTCGAAAGCCGCGCCAGATTATGAATCGCGTAATACGCGGTGAGGAACGCGGTGGGTAACGTGGAAGCTTGCTCGGCGGTGATTCGCGCAGGTTTTTTAGCTACGGCTACCGCCGGAGCGAGCGCGACAGAACCAAAGGATCCATTCGCGATTCCGAACACCTCATCGCCGGGGCGCAAGTGCTTCACGGCATCGCCGCAACGCGTAATGGTGCCGGCGACGTCGCTGCCGAGCTGAGTGTTATCAGCAGTGAGTCCTGGAACCACGCCCATTGCCATAACGACATCGCGAAAATTCAGACTCGCGGCGCGAATTGCAATTTCAACTTCGTGCGCTGCGGGTGCCCTGTCCTGGCTACGCTTCAGGACGATGCTGTCAATCGAGCCGTTGGGCATCTCCGCATGCCATTTGTCTTCGGGCTGGGCTTCAATCGCGGGTGCCGCATCCTCGACCTGCTCGAGCGACATCCGGCGCATACGGCGGACGAAGCGATCTCTGTTGCGGAGAGCAATTTCCTCTTCAAAAACGTCGCCCTCACCGTTGTCGCTTAGAATCTCCTGTCCGAGCGCGGCAATTTCCTCGTCGGAGCATCCCGCGCTCAAATCGATCAGCCGGCAGCGAAGACGTGGCCATTCCTTCCGGATCACCCTACCCAATCCCCAAAGGGGAGTCTGCAGCAGGGCGGGTTCCTCCAGGCTGGCCGGCCACTGAGCTCCGGCCGTCACCAGGATCAGTCCGCGTTCGGCCAGCGGCGAGTTTTGGATGACGCGCTGCAGAATGGAGAGTACGCTTGTGCATCCCAGGCTCTGCGCAGAAGCAAATTTCTCCGATTCATCCGTCGGCGTCTCATCGAGATGCTGCGTATCGAGACTCCGAAGATGGATGATGCCCTCGAAGTTGCCGGAACGGGCGTCTTCGTACCATTCGGAGAGATCCGCGCCCCCGCGAACCAATGTCGATTCGATCCCGTGCTCCGCGAGCACCGAGGCTAACCGCTTGCCCACTCCGCCTTCATCGGCGAGCAATAGCCAGCGTTTTGCCGCACGCGACGTTTGCTCAACCCCGCGTCTGCCGAAAATGAACGCTTGAGCCGGCTCGCCGGGCGCACTATCGGCGGCCACCGTCGGCGATTCAAATCCACATTCTTCCAGAAGACTTTGCCATTGCCGCCCCGTCATCAAAGGATGGTTCGGGCGCCGGTCCCGGTCTTCGAACACCCACCAGCCGTCCATCAGGCCGAAAATGATATCGAACCAATAAGGATGGTTGGTGATCTCCAGCAACACTAACGCCCCACCAGGCGCCAGCAGGTCGCGCAGTCGCTCTACGCACGGCTTGACCGCTGGTGTCGCGTGCACAACGTTGGTCGCGAAGATCAGATCGAACGATCCGGCCTCCAGACCCTGCTCCGCCGAACTCCTCGTTACATCGAACAGGCGGGTTGAGAGAAAAGGATACTCACGGGAGAATTGCGCACTCGCACGGTCCAAAAACACGTTGGAGACATCGCTGTAGACGAAGCTGGTATTACGCGGGTTTAGCCGGGGCAGAACGTGCGCAGTCGTGCCACCGGTTCCCGCGCCTACTTCGAGCACACGCATAGGCCGCACGCCGTCGAATGTCGACGCAAAGTCGGCAACCAGGTCCCCCATTAGAGCGTTGTAATAGGCCGCTGCCGGCCCTTCCCTGTAAAACTGCTGGAGGAGGGCGTAACCCTCGCCGGTGAACAGAACGTCGCGGCCGCCCGCGCGCCCGGCCACGACGTCAGCCAGACGCGGACCGCAGCGGCGCAGGATATCGATATCCAGCTGGTGCGCGGGGAAGTCGCGCAGCAACTCGGCGGCCAGCGTGGCGGCATCCGCGCGTGGCGGCCCGAACCGCTCGAGAATTTCCAGGCATTGCTTTGCCAGCAAGGGCCGCCAACCCTCGCCCGTCGTGGCTTCCCGCGAGAACGCAGCTTCCGCGATATAGGCCGCGGCAAGTTCGTTCAGCCTGCGCTGGACTTTTTCGTAGTAGAGATACCAGCCCGTCTTAGCGGATAAAGCGTCCGCATGGCTGCGGAATTCGTCGAGATCCGCTCCGGCGGGCAGATGCCCTGAAACCTGGGCCATCGAAGAAGATGCGACAGCATCGAGGGCCATTGGCTCCCAGCGAAAGTCGTAGATCCACTGGTCGATTGAATCCGATATCCCGTGCTCCGTTGGGTCTACCATCCGCGCCCTGAAATCGCGGACTTCCAGGCAGATGTTTCCGTCTTCGTCGATGATCTGCAGATCTACGCTCACCCCGGACTCGCGAACTTCGGTAATTTTGCAAGTGGCCCAGAACCGGTTGCCCAGCGGCGAATAGAAACGAAACTCGCCGATTTGCGCAGGAAGAAGGAGCCGGCCCGCGAAAGCTGTTTCGGAATCTGAGTCCACAGCGGCAGCTAATGCATGGAAACAGGCATCGAGCAGTGCCGGATGCGCCGAGTAACCAGAAAAATCTTCAAGACCCTCGGTCGTAATAAAGGCGAGAGACTCCCGGTTTGCCGACCAAAGACTCTGTATCCTGCGAAATTTGGGGCCATAGTGAATGCTGCGTTCCTCCATACGCGCGTAAAACTCCTCAGGAGGCACAGAGGTGCTGATTCGCTCGCGCGCCAGATCGATATTGACTCGCGCTGGCCGGCCACCCCTCACCGGCATCACAATGCCCCGGGAATGGCAGATCCAGCTTGCTGAGTCGCCGGCGGAGGAAAACACTTCGAAGCGGCCTTCTTCCGGATCCAGCGTGAACTGAATTGGAGTCGGGCCATCGCGACGGAGGAGCAGCGGCTTCAGAAACTCGACATCACGGACCAGAATTCCCGAATCTTCGCCGACGGGCATACGCGAAGCCAGCGCCATCTCGACATACGCGGCGCCGGGATAGACGGGCGACCCTTGTACAACGTGCTCCTGCAAATACTCGGTGTTTCCCGTGCCAATGAAGCCCTCCCATAAGGGCCGCGCGGACCGCAAACGCGTACCGAGGAGCGGATGGTCGCCCTCTTTGCGTTCGACATTCGCACTCCATTCGGAAGATTTGGCGCTCGACTCTAACCAGTGTCTTTCGCGCTGCCAAGGATAAAGCGGCAATGTGGCTACCCTGGCTCCGTCCTCGCGAAAAGCGGCCCAGTTCACCTTGCATCCGACAGCATAGAGCCCACCCAGGGACCGCTTCATGACGGCGCACTCGTCTTCACGGCGCCGAATTGAAGGCACCACCAATCCCTTCGCGCCGCGCTCTTTCATGCATTCCTGAATGGACGATGCAAGCACCGGATGCGGGCCGACTTCGACGAAGGTCGTGATATCCGCGCCGAGCAGCTCGTCGATGCAATTCCGGAAGAGCACCGGCTGGCGAATCGCGCGCCACCAATACTGCGCATCGCACTCTTCGCCGCTCGCCCAGGTTCCCGTGAGATCCGAGAGAAACGGGATGCGCGCCTTCCGTCCGCGCAGCCCGGCCATCGATGTAAGAAATTCATCCTTGATTTTGTCCATCAACGGACTGTGATAGGCAATAGTGACCGGGAGCAACCGCGCGAAGATCTGTCTTTCTTCCAGCCTGAGGCGGATTCGTTCCAGAGCATCGCCGTCGCCCGTGAGGGTAATGGACGCAGGCCCATTCACAGCCGACAGCGAAACCAATTCCTCCACGCCCGTTAGCAACGTCTCAATTTCGTCAAATGGAGCACCGACCGCGAGCATCCGGCCGGCACATGCGGGACGGCCGGTCAATCTGCTGCGGTGAAAGGCTAACCGGATCGCATCTTCGAGGTCGTAAATCCCAGCCGCATACGCAGCGGCCATGGCGCCTCCGCTGTGACCAACCACTGCGTCCGGCGTGATACCCCAGGACGCCCACAGGTCCAGCAGGGAAAACTGGATAGCAAAGTTCGTCAGGTGCGCCAGTTCCGGCGAGGCAACGCGCGAGTTGGCTTCGTCTGCGGCGAACTTGTCCAACAACGACCAACCGGATTGGGGGCGCAGAGCGGCATCGCATTGCTCCATAGCGCGCCGGAAGACTGGCTCGGTGGCGAGCAGCTGCTTGCCCATACCCCACCATTGCGGTCCCATCCCGGAGAAGACAAAGGCGAGTTTGGGTGCGCCAGTCCTCGCAACCCGGCCCGACGATACATTCGCGTTGGTGACACCGGAACCGAATTCGGTCAGGTACGCAGCGAAGTCTTCCCTGCTCGCGGCCACCACTGCAAGGCGGCAATCGTGGTGGGCGCGCCGTTCGCTTGCCGTGTAGCAGAGATCGCGAAGCCGAATCTCTTCAGCGCCCGCGTTCCGCAGGCGCTCCGCATACGCGGAGGCAAGTTCCTTGAGCCCCTCAGGAGTTTTGGCGGAGATGGTCAGCAATCGCGGAATGGCTGCTTCGGCCGTTTCGTCACGGGGCTCTTCCGGTGCCGCCTGAAGAATCGCGTGCGCATTCGCGCCGCCGAAACCAAAGGAGTTGACTCCGGCAATTGCGGGGCGGTCCGGCGCCGGCCAAGGCTCAAGCGCAGTTACCACGCGGAGCCTGTAACCGTTCAGATCGATGGCGCTGTTGGCCTGGCGGAAGTGGAGGGACGCCGGAATCTGCCGGTGTTGCAGGGATAAAGCCACCTTGATCAGACCTGCCACGCCGGCGGCAGCCTCCGTATGGCCGAGGTTAGTCTTTACGGATCCTATGGCGCAGAATTGGTTTTCGTCCCGGCCCAGGCTCAAGGCCGAACCAATGGCCCTCGCTTCAATGGGATCTCCAATCGGCGTTCCCGTGCCGTGCGCCTCGACGTATTGCACATCGCGGGGGCCGATGCCGGCCTTCAAGAGTGCGTCCTCGATCATGGCTTGTTGCGCGACCGCGCTCGGCACGGTCATGCCAACGGTGTGTCCATCTTGATTGATCGCCGTTGCCCGGATGACGGCATAGATCGGATCGCCCGCATCGAGCGCCGCGCGCAAGGGCTTGAGCATGACAACTCCGGCGCCCTCGCCGCGCACGTATCCGTTTGCGGAAGCGTCGAACGCTCGGCACTGGCCATCCGGCGATAGCATAGTTGCTTTGCAAAATCCGACGGTTACCTCAGGCGACAGAAGCATCTGTACGCCTCCGACGAAGGCGGTGGTGCATTCGCCTGAGCGAAGACTTTGGCAGGCAAAGTGAGCGGCGCTGAGCGCGGACGAGCATGCCGTATCGATCGTCACGCTGGGACCGCGAAAGTCGTAGAGATAAGAGATGCGGTTGGCGGCGATGCTGCCGGCCCCGCCGCTATTGGTATGCATGGTGATGCTTGCCCGATTCTGCGGGTACAACATCTGATCGCCATAGTCGTGCGAGGAGATACCGACGAAAACACCCGTCCGCGATGCCGCCAGTGAGGGCGGCGGGATGCCGGCATCTTCGCAGGCTTCCCATACTAATTCGAGAAGCAGGCGATGCTGTGGGTCAATATGCACCGCCTCGCGCGGCGAGACACCAAAAAACTGGGCGTCGAAAAGATCGACCCGGTCAAGAAATCCGCCCCAGCGCGAGTAGCTCCGGCCGGGTTTTTTCGGATCTGGATCGAAAAGGTCCTTGAATCCAGGGCGGTTTGCAGGGGCTTCCGTAATAGCGTTGAACCCCTTTTCCAGCAGGTCCCAAAAAGCCCGAGGGTCATTCGCGCCTCCCGGAAAACGGCATCCGATTCCAACAATCGCAATGTCCCGATCAAGATCCCGTGCCACGCCATCTTCTGATTCTGATTGCATGCTAGATCGCTCCTGGAAGGAAGATTATTCAGGTGCATTTTTTGGGTCGCGAAGTCGGGGGGTAAGCCGGATGATATGGACCCCACATTTACTTGTCAAGGCGCCGCGCGACAGGCCGGTCAGGTTGGGATGGATTCACGCCGGGCTGTTCCAACCGCGCCGGGCGCAGACGAGGACGCCAACCAATCCGCGATTTTCTCTGAGGAATACCGATAGCTGGCTTCCGCCATCTCTTTGGCGCGGTTGAATTCGGTAATTCCGAATTGCTCTACTGGCGGACTAAGGTAGAGGTCGGCCATCTTGCTTGTTTCGCTCTTGCGGGACGCGCTGCTGAGTTCGATAATGCGCATGAGAATGCTCAAGATGCCGGGAAAGTGGAGTCTTTTCGAAGCAGGTTTGAAGCGCTGTGCCAGTGCTTGCCAGCCCGAAATCCGATCTCCATAATCGGCATCACACATGTGCCCTTCGGATGAGACGTCGGAGGCGATCACCGTGCCGCAACCCTCATATCCGCGCATGATATCCACCGGAACGTTGTCGATGATTCCGCCGTCCACCAACAGATCGCCGTCCCACAGGATGGGCGGGTAGATGGCGGGCGCCCGCATGCTTGCCAGCAGGCTCTTGAGCAGTGAACCGCGCCTGTGGATCTGGATACGGGCGCGCGTGAGGTTCGCGGAGACACAGAAGAGTGGCAGCCACAGGTCTTCAATCTGCGAATCTCCACAGAAGGTGTAAAAACAATCGTCGAACCTACGGCCGGACAGAAGAGAAACCAGGGGAATGGTCCAGTCGTTCTGCATCGTGCTGAAGGCCTTCTCAATGGCGTGCACCATCGCGTCATAGTCGCGCTCCTGGGCCACCGCCCCCGCCATAGAGGCGCCTGCACTGGTACCGCCGACGATGTCGATGGGCACCCCGGCTTCGCGCAGCGCACGGATCACTCCCGCGTGCCCGGCGCCGCGTAACCCGCCTCCACTCAGCACCAGACCAATCGCGCGCCCCGTTAGAGACCGCGTCATTCTGCCAAAGTCCGAATTCGAATCCGGGCGGAGATGATAATGCCGGTCCACTTTCCAGGCGGCGAGCCATGCACTGGTCCCAGTGGGAACGACGACGGTGGCCGGATGCAGCAGTGCCAAGCTGGCTTGCCTGCCACGCCGGTCATTTAATGCGCTGGTGACATAGGGCTCGGCCTCCTCGCGCGGGTCGCGAGCTGCGTCAGCAACGACCAGAATGTGATCGCATTGCCGCAGGCAGCGGCGGGACCATGGGGAATCCGAAGGATCTGTCCGATAAATCAGATAGCGGTGATCCGTCTCCAAATTACTCAGCAACTCTATGATCCTGCTATCACGAGCGTGGAACTCGGAGGCCTGGGCTGCACCCGGTTTCCCCAGCCAGGCGTCTATAAGCGCGCTTCCAACTACCTGAGTAGGGCTCTGGACTGAAAGTGTGTCTGCGAGCCGCGCACAGAAGTCCTCGATCGGGAGCCCCTGGGAAGCTGGTACCACCGCAATGATCGTGCTCAGTGGTGCAGGCCGCCCACGCGCTCCCTGTTCTGCTCTCAACCGCGTCACCACTTTGCGCGCGATGACGGCGAGCAAATCCGGGTGCCGGGAAAGCATGCGATGAAAAGCGTCTTTGGAAAGTCTGACCAGGTGCGAATCGCGTGTTGCGGTCACTGTTGCGCTGCGAGGTTCCCCATCCAGCAGCGCCATCTCCCCCGCCGTATCTCCGCAGCCAAGCTCCGCCAGGACGCGCGAGTCATCGCCGGGCACATTTATGGAAACCCGCAGGGCGCCGCTCACCACCAGGTAAAGAGCGTCACCGACGTCGCCCTCGCGAAAGAGTGCGGTTCCCGCTACGACCCATACCGACTCCAGCTGCGTTTCGAGGTCCCGCAAGGCGGCCTCTGGGAGACCGCTGAACATTTTCGAAACTCCCAGCGCCACGGAGAGGCGGTTCCTGCGTTGCTGGCGTCCGACAAATCGATCGAAGGCCTCGACCTCTTCCGGATGATCTTTCGAGAAACGCTCGAATCCTTCACGAGCCAACTTTGCCGCACGGACGGTCGAGACTGCGCGAGCAGTGGACCAGCGGTCACCGCCGTTCCAGAGAGCAAACTCCCCCACAGTGTGACTTGGCCCTAGTTCTGCCAATAACTTTTCCGTGTGGTTGTGACCGGAGTGCCAAATACCCACCTGCCCCGCAAGGACGAGGTACATGGCGTCGCTTGGGTCGCCCTGATGGAACAGAGTCTCGCCCGCGCCGAACTCAATTTCTTCGACCTGGGCAGCTAAGTCGGGAAGCGCCGTTTTGCTAATGTCGCGGAAGATTTCTGTGGAAGAAAGAAAGGGAATCCAGTCAGCGGCAAGCTTGTTCACTCGGTGCCTCGCGCGATTCTCGTCCCGATGGTACACCCCGCCGCCTGAATTTCAAATCAATTCCCCAAAACGCCCGCGTCGCCGGGAATGACTCTCGCTTGACGCTAAATCGCCGAGGCGCGAAGTCGCTTCCAGCGACGCATATTCCAGAGCCTCGTTCAAGTCACCGTCAAACCAGACGTTACCGAACATGCAAAATGTTGTTTTTCGGAGAGGGTGTCGTATTTTGTGATTCGCAACAGTCCTTATAAGGACCTGGAATCGGACAATCTGTATAACCCGCTTAGTTCCTGACCTCTGCCAATAACTCCTCAATTTCGGCTTTCTCTCCGGCCGTCAAGCCCAACAATGGCGCTCTTGTATGTCCTCCGAAATAGCCGTTGAAGTCGCAGGCGTATTTCACGCCGGCAATTCCGAGGTCGCCGACGATCCGTTGATTGGCTTTCGCAATGCGCTTCTGCTTCTCTGCAGCAAGCGCGAGATCGTGATCCTTCCAGGCCAAGTAAATCTCCTGGCATGCCTGCGGCGCGAACGCACCAAAAGCAAGAATCGCGCCTGTGGCTCCTGCCTCCATCGATTCCAATACCGTGCTCCCCGAGCCGCACAGCACCTGGAACCCGACCTCCCTGCTGCGCGTCTTGATGGGAACGGCAGTGGGAGCTGTGGCAACTGCTGCGCCGCCGGCCAGATCTCCGACAGATACAAAGCTGCCGTCCGTCTCGGCGCGAGGCTCCAGCATCCGTGCCGTGGCCGCCTCAAACACCTGGGTCACCGGTACCGTCCGCCGGGGAGCATTCTGTGAGGCCGCAACCTGGGCCCCGATGCGATCCACCTTGCCTGACGAATCCTTGATGCCGATGATGTTGGGGTGATCGGCCAATTCCCCCACCAGTTCCACGGGGATCTGGTACGGGACGCACTTGGGAATGTTGTAGAGCACGACGGGAAGCGGAGAGCGGTCCGCGATGCTGCGGAAATAATGAAGCGCAGCCGCGGAAGACATTTGCCCCGCATAATAGCTGGGCGGGCGCACCAGGACCGCATCGTAGCGGAACCCTGCCGCCGCATCGGCCATTGCCAGCGTTGCTTTCACGCCCTCCCGGCCTACGCCCGCAATCAAAACCTTCTCTGGATCAGCGGCTTCCGCGGCCACGCGCAGAACCTCGCGCGATTCGGCATCGTCGACCAGCGGCGCCTCGCCCGTCGAGCCTAAAACGACAATCCCTGCCAGCAAACTGCGCGAGTAACGCGCGATGTTGGCTTCAATCTTTCGGAAATAGATGCGTTCGTCCGTGTAAAACGGCGTGGTGGTCGCGGCAAAGACACCTTCCAGCAGCATCTTTTTATTGTAGAGCCGGCCGCAGTCGGACGGCGCTCTTCCCTGCTCCGCAGGGCCGCAATTGTTTCGCTTGGCGGCTGCGGTGTATGGTAAGTGGTTAGATACGGCGCAGAGCCAGCAGCGTTTTTCTCGTCAGGAGCGACGAAGATGAACTCGTCGGTGCAAACGGAACTCGAGGAACAGAGCTCATCCAAACTTTCCGGGCAGGCGCTGTCCTTTTTCCTGCACTCGCTCGTGGCGCTTGGCACCTGGATGGCGCTTATGCTGCTCGGCTACCTGATCAATCCCGTCGGTGTGCCGCAACTCGTCATTTTTCTCCTGTCGGCCGCCGTACCGCTCGTCGTCGGTTTTCTCATTGCCCGCGTCCACCCCACAGAAATGGCTACCCTGGTCTGGCTTCTCGGCCTCGTCTGGTTCCTGATTGTGTGCCTGTGGGTTCTGGACATGCCGACCGGGCCAAATCAGTGCTTCCAGTGCGAGGCCACGGAGAAACTGACACGCACCTTCTTCAGTCTGCCTCGCCCCAGCGGGCTCATTGACAACGACGGTCCGTTCATTGGCACCTGGCCTGCCGTCGCGCTCTTCGGCTACTCCATTGGCGCAAGACTCGGCTTCCGGCGGAGGTAAGGCTCGGAAGTCAACAGCGCACAATGCGCCGGCTACCAAGAGGGAAGAACTTGTTTAGCCGGCCACTCGACGGTAAGCAGGGGTTCTGTGGCTACCGTGGCTTCCATAGGGCCTGCTATTTTGCTCGATCGGAAACGTCCCAAAGTTTCACGGTCTTGTCGAAGCTTCCCGATGCGAGTGTGCGGCCGTCTGGAGCGAATGCAACTGAACAAACAAGATCTTTGTGTCCTGACAAGGTCCGCGCGATCGTTTTTGAGGCAACGTCCCAAAGCTTAATGGTCGTGTCGGAGCCTCCGGAAGCAAGCGTGCGGCCGTCAGGGGCGAAGGCCACGGATTCGACCCAGTTCGTGTCTCCGGTGAGCGAGCCGATGAGGACTCCAGAGGTCATTTCCCAGAGCTTGATGGAGCCGTCCCAGCCGCCCGAGGCGAGTGTGCGGCCGTCGGGACTGAATGCAACTGACCAAACCGTGGCGGTGTGTCCCGACAGCGTTCGGAGCTGGGACCAGGAAGCTACATCCCAGAGGGCGACAGTGTAGTTCGCGGTTCCGCAAGCGAGCGTGCGGCCATCGGGGCTGAAGGTGACGCACATAATACCGGTCCGGGATATGGGAATGACATCGACAGTTTGTGGTGTTAGCGAGCAAATGAGAGCACCTGAGGACATTTCCCAGACTTTGATGGAGCCGTCATCGCTTCCGGAGGCGACCACCCGGCCATCGGGACTAAAGGCGACCGAGTCGACTGAGTTTGCGTGACCGGTGAGTGTTCGGACAAGAGCCCCCGAGGCCAGAGTCCAGAGCTTAATCGTATTGTCCTCGCTTCCGGAGGCGAGCGTGCGTCCATCGGGGCTGATGGCAACGGACGTAACAACCGCCGTGTGCCCTTGGAATATTCGGATGAGACTGCCCGAGGCCGCATCCCAGAGCTTGATCGTCTTGTCTTGGCTCCCCGAGGCGACCATGCGACCATCGGGGCTGAAGACGACAGAGTCGACTCGGTCCTTGTGCCCCGTGAGAGTGCGGGGAGCAGCGAGCGACCCGGTTTGCTGCGGCCACAGCCTTAGACCTCCTGCCTGAGCCACGAGCGCGCCGGCGGCAATTGTGAAAGTACGTCGCGAGATGATTGGGGTAAAGGGGTCCGGCATGTTTCCCTGGTCCTTGTTCATAAAATCGAAACACGACGATGAGCGCCCACCTATCCGATCCCGGGGTGCGACGCGTAGGATGCATCACAGGTTAACACAGGGGGATGTGACTTCTTCGTCCGACGGCCGGCGCTACTCCTTGCGCCTCAGCGCCCGTTCGCGGAGTGCAGCGCCTGCAAGGCAAAGACCGTCACACGATGGCGTTGCATGGCGGCAATTCCCTCGGCCGCGGCCTGAGCGGCTGCGAGCGTGGTGATGGTGGGAATGCGCGCCAATACTGCTGCGCGGCGAATGGCTTTCTCGTCGAAGAGCGCGTCCTGCCCACGTGGCGTATTGATGATCAGCTGGATGCGGTCGCCCTTGATGAGGTCAACGGCATTTGGCCGGCCCTCCTCCACCTTGAACACGCGCTCCACGATCAGCCCCGCGCCTTCGAGCGCGTTGGCCGTGCCTTCCGTGGCCACGATCTTAAAGCCAAGATGCACGTACCTCCGGGCCAGCGCGATGGCGGCCTGCTTGTCGTGATCGTTCACCGTAAAGAAGACGGTGCCACCCGTGGGCAGAATATGACCCGCCGAGAGTTGTGCCTTCGCGAAGGCTTCCCCAAAGGTGCTTGCCACGCCCATCACTTCGCCCGTCGATTTCATCTCAGGCCCGAGGACCGTATCGACACCCGCGAACTTTGACCACGGAAAGACCGGCGATTTCACATAGTAGTGCGCGCCGGTCCCAAGATCTTTTCCTGACGCCAGCTCGTCAGGCAGCAGTTCGCGCAGCTTGCGCCCGGTCATGAGCCGCGCCGCGATCTTGGCCAACGGCACACCCGTCGCCTTGGACACGTACGGCACAGTCCGCGAGGCGCGGGGGTTCACTTCGATCACGTAAACGTGATCGTTGCCCTGCTCGTCGCGCTGGATGGCGAATTGCAAATTGACGAGGCCGACGACTTTGAGCGCCAGCGCCAGCTTCCGCGTGTAGGCGCGCAGGGTTTCGAGCGTCTCCTCTTTGATGTCCACCGCCGGCAGCACGCACGACGAATCGCCGGAGTGAATGCCGGCCTCTTCAATGTGCTGCATGATGCCCGCGATCAACACGTCTTCGGAATCGCAAAGTGCATCCACATCGACTTCGACCGCGTTCTCCAGGAAGTGGTCGATAAGGACCGGCCGTTCCTGCGAGTACTCGACGGCCTGGCGCATGTAGCGCGTCACGGCATCCGCGTCGTACGCAATTACCATCGCCCTGCCGCCCAGCACGTAGCTCGGCCGCACCAGCACGGGATAGCCGATTTGCTCACCTACGGCCAACGCCTGTTCCACGCTGGTGGCTGTGCCTCCGCGTGGCTGCGGAATCTTCAAGTCCTCAAGCAATTTTCCGAACTGCTTGCGATCTTCGGCCAGATCGATGGATTCCGGCGAGGTGCCGATGATGGGCACGCCAGCCGCGAGCAAACGCTGCGCCAGATTCAGCGGCGTCTGTCCGCCGAACTGAACGATCATGCCGATCTTGGCTCCCGATTGCGCCTCATGGTTATAGATCGCCAGCACATCTTCAAGAACAAGCGGCTCAAAGTAGAGCCGGTCGCTGGTGTCGTAGTCGGTGGAGACGGTCTCAGGGTTGCAGTTGACCATGATGGTCTCGTAGCCGTCATCCTTCAGCGCGAAGGCCGCGTGGCAGCAGCAGTAGTCGAACTCAATGCCCTGGCCGATGCGATTCGGGCCCGAGCCTAGAATGATAACCTTCGGTGTTTGGGTCGGCGGCGCTTCGTCCTCTTCCTCGTAGGTTGAGTAGAGGTAGGGCGTCATCGACTCGAACTCCGCTGCGCAGGTGTCCACCAACTTGAACACGGGCCTGATTCCATGCGCCTCGCGCAGTTCCCTCACCTGCTGGATCCCCGCATGGCCTTCGAGCTTCCACTCCTTTGCAATGCGCTCGTCGCTGAGGCCGAGGCGCTTGAGCCTTCTTAAGCTCTCTTCGCTGATTTCTTTCGGAGTGGTGTGTCCGATCGCTACCTGCGCCTGCGTAATCTCACGAATCTGGTGCAAGAACCAGGGATCCATCCTGGTGAGGCGAGCCACCTCGCGCACGCTCATAGCGCGCTCGAAGGCGTAACGAATGTAGCCCAGACGATCCGGCTTCGGCGTCACGAGCATCTGCGTCAGGCGGCGCGGCTCCAGCACCTCTGCGCCGGTTTTCTTGCCGGTTTCCAGCGCGCGCCAGGCCTTCATCAGCGCTTCCTTGAAGGTGCGGCCGATGGCCATCACCTCGCCTACCGACTTCATCTGCGGGCCGAGCGTGTCATCGGCGCCGGGAAACTTTTCGAACTGCCACTTGGGAATCTTGACCACGACGTAGTCGATGGTGGGCTCAAAGCAGGCTGGCGTTTTGCGCGTGATGTCGTTGGGAATTTCGTCGAGCGTGTAGCCGACGGCAAGCTTTGCCGCAATCTTCGCGATCGGGAATCCGGTGGCCTTCGACGCCAGTGCCGACGACCGCGACACGCGCGGGTTCATCTCGATGACGATCATGCGGCCGTCTTGCGGATTGATGGCGAACTGCACGTTGGAGCCGCCGGTCTCCACGCCAATTTCGCGGATGCAGGCGATGGCGGCGTCGCGCATCTTCTGGTACTCGCGATCGGTGAGCGTTTGAGCCGGCGCCACAGTAATGGAGTCGCCGGTGTGCACACCCATTGGATCAAAATTTTCAATCGAGCAAATGATGATGACGTTGTCGGCCAGGTCTCTCATCACCTCGAGTTCGTATTCCTTCCAGCCGAGCACGCTCTCCTCGAGCAGGCACTCGTGTACCGGTGAGAGGTCGAGGCCGCGGGAGAGAATTTCCATCAGTTCTTCGCGGTTGTAGGCGATGCCGCCGCCGGTGCCGCCGAGCGTGAAGCTGGGCCGGATGAGCACCGGGAAGCCTAGCTTGCCCGAAAAATCGAGCCCGTCGCGCAGGTTGTTCACAAGCGCGGAGCGCGGCACATCCAGGCCGATGCGGATCATCGCGTCTTTGAAGAGCAGACGATCCTCGGCCTTCTTGATGGCCTCAAGCTTGGCGCCAATGAGCTCGACGTTATACCGCTCGAGAACGCCGGTGTCGGCAAGATCTACGGCGAGATTCAGTGCCGTTTGGCCGCCTACGGTGGGAAGAAGAGCGAACTTGCCTGCGTTGGGCTGATTCGAAAGCATCTCCGCTTCAATGCGGATAATCTCTTCCACATACTCGTGGGTCAACGGCTCAATGTACGTGCGGTCGGCCAACTCAGGATCGGTCATGATGGTGGCCGGGTTTGAGTTCACCAGCACGACCTCGTAGCCCTCCTGCCTGAGGGCCTTGCATGCCTGTGTGCCAGAGTAGTCAAACTCCGCCGACTGGCCGATGATGATCGGCCCCGAGCCGATTACCAGGATCTTCTGAATGTCATTTCTACGTGGCATGATGGTTGATCTTTTGTCCGCTTCTAAACGTTCGTGCCGTTATTGCCTCGGTTAAACTCAATGCGCCAAAAAACAGCGGAGCCAAAAGCCCCGCCGCTTTGCTATTCCGAAAATTTTTGTGCGTCGCAGCCTTCATCCCTTCCACTCCTCCATCATCTGGCGGAAGTCGCGGAACAGATAGTGCGAATCGTGCGGGCCGGGAGCGGCTTCAGGGTGGTATTGCACGCTGAAGAGCGGCAGCGTCTTGTGACGCAGGCCTTCGAGCGTCTGGTCGTTCAGGTCCACGTGCGTCAATTCGACCTCGTTCGCGTTGATCGAGTCGGGATCGACGGCGAAGTTATGATTGTGCGCCGTGATCTCGACTTTGCCGGTGGCATTGTTGCGCACCGGGTGGTTGCCGCCATGATGACCAAACTTGAGCTTGTAGGTGCGGCCACCCAGAGCCAGGCCGCAAAGCTGGTGGCCCAGACAAATGCCGAATACCGGCACACGGCCCATCATCTGCCGGATGGAGCGCACCGCGTAGTCGACCGGTTCCGGATCTCCAGGGCCGTTCGACAGAAAGACACCGTCGGGCTTGAGCGCCAGCGCATCGTCCGCGGTGGTCTCGGCCGGAACCACGGTCACGCGACAACCTTCGCGCACTAACATGCGTAAAATGTTCTGCTTAATGCCGAAATCATAAGCCACCACATGAAGGCTCTTCCGAGCTTCGAAGTCTTGGACGAGTGGATCAATGGGGGGAAGAAGCGAATCCCCCATCTCGCTACGTGGATCAGACACGTCAAACTCATAGTTCTCCTTGGTTGAAACCACGCGCGCCAGATCGGTACCGTCCATCTTGCGAATGTTTTTGGCCTTTTGGACGAGGACTTCGGGATCGGACTCAATGGTCGAGATCACGCCACGCATCACGCCGTGGTTGCGCAGGTGGCGCACCAGAGCGCGTGTGTCGATCTCCGCCAGCACCGGTACGGAGTACCGCTCCATGTATTCGTCGGTCACCTGTTCGGAGCGCCAGTTGGAGCTGATCGTGGAGAACTCGCGGACGATCAGGCCCTCGATATAGGGCCTGGACGCCTCATTATCGGCGCGATTGGTGCCGTAATTGCCGATTTGAGGGTTGGTGAGGACTACGATCTGACCGGCGTAGGAAGGATCGGTGGCGATTTCCTGGTAACCGGTGAGAGACGTATTAAAAACCACTTCGCCCTGGCATTCGCCCGGGTGCCCATGGCCTTGGCCGCGGAAGATGCGCCCGTCTTCGAGCGCTAAGATCGCCTGCATCGCCTCTCCGAGGAGTGGATTCAATAGATTCTAGCAGGTTTTGCCGGCCCGCTTTTGCTGCGTTTTCCACGGTCTTATTGGACCACGCCCGCATCGAGTACGTCTTGCCCGACTAGGTGGTGGAGGCTCTCAATTCTCTGCCCCTGCGTACAAAGGAGCATCCCGACTATTTTTCTTCTCGTCGAGGACTTGCACTGAAGAGATCAACGTAAACAAATGGCTCCGCAAAGTTAACCGACTGGATGACTATCTGTCCTTCAAGGATGAGCCCGGCGAGCCCATGAAGTTCATTTCGTATGTGGATACTCTGGCCGCACGGATCGCGTGCAGCGCCGATGCGCGAGGTATATAATTCCGCTCACGTGGAC
>JBEKEP010000075.1:0-20030 GCA_050013775.1 Occallatibacter sp.
AACATCGTGGCTGCGGGACTGGCGGATAAGGCTGAGGTCCAACTGGCTTACGCCATTGGCGTGGCCGAACCGGTTTCCGTCCTTGTGGAGACCTTCGGCACGGGCAAGCTGAGCGAAGCCAAACTGACTGAGCTCGTGCGCAAGAACTTCTCGTTGACGCCCAAGGGCATTATCGAGAGCCTGAACCTGCGCCGGCCCATCTTCCAGAAAACTGCGGCGTACGGGCACTTTGGCCGCACCGAGCCGGAGTTCACCTGGGAGTCAACCGACAAGGCTGCAAAGCTGGCCGAGCAGGCTGGCATGAGCGCTGCGGCAAAGTAACTCTGACCTCGAATGAAGAAGGGCGGCTGCTTATGCAGCCGCCCTTGGTTTTTTCCGAGGGTCCCTGACAAACTCAACCGTTCTTGACGATCATTACCGTGAAGGTGGCGGCGTGCTCGGCGGATTCGGCGGTGGGCTCGGCGGATTCGGAGGCGGCGTCGGTGGATTCGGCGGCGGGGTCGGTGGATTTGGCGACGGGCTCGGTGGATTTGAAGGCGGGGTTGGTGGAGTCGGGGGAGGGCTCGGCGGTTTCGGAGTTTGGCCAGGCTCATCCGGAGTCTGGCCGGGTTGCTGCTGCGGCTGATTCTGGGCGCGGCCCGGCGCTGCGCTAACAAAGGGGCTTCCCCACGCCAGCGCGCAGGCTAAAGTGAGCGCGGCCACGGCGAAAATATGGACGAAATCGCGCTTTGGAGATTGCATGCGGGTTACCTCCGGGGATTGGAATAACCAAGTCTGGATCGGGCCAGAGATCGCATCTCAGTCTCTGGCCGGCGCTCAGATTTTCATTCAACCGTACCGTCTAAGAAGATTCGCTTGAGGGTAGAGAGGTTGCTTCGACGTTGAAAACCCTGGCGAGTGAAGCGGAACTCAGGGAGCAGACTCAACCTACATGCGGCGGCACGGGCCCCGATTCTGGAGCCCATAAAATACGTGGACTTGCCGGGCCGGTGACTCGCTGTCTTGCGCTCCCATGCCGTAGAATTCTCCGGGATGCTGAACCTTCTTTATCCAGCGGAGAAAACCATGCGTCTAACTGCGATCGCCGCACTGCTGTTTGGCTGCGCCACCCTCTGCGCCGCACAAAATGGAGCTAACTGGACCTACGAAGGCAAAACCGGGCCGCTGGCCTGGGGCAGACTCGATCCCGCTTACGCGGCCTGCTCGAAAGGCCACGAGCAGTCGCCGCTCGACATTCGCAGCACGCACCTCGACAAGAGCCTGCAGCCGCTCGAGTTCCACTACGTTGCCGGACCCATGACGCTGGAGAACACCGGCCGCGGCATCGTGGCACACGTGGACCCCGGCAGCACGATGGTGGCCAACGGCGTGCGTTATCAACTGGTCGAGCTCGACTTCCATCACCCCAGCGAGCACCCCATCAAGGGCAAGCTTGCCGACATGGAGATCGACCTTGTGCACCGCAGCGACGACGGCAAAGTGGCGATCGTGGCCGTGCGCCTGAACCAAGACCGGGGATTCCCCAATGCCCTGCTGTCGAGCCTGTGGGCGCATCTGCCCAAGACGCCCGGCACCAGCGCCAAAGTGACTGAGATGGTGAACGCTGGCGGCCTGTTGCCGGAAGACAGAGGCTACTGGACCTACGCCGGCTCCATGCTCACGCCGCCTTGCACCGAGGGCGTGCGCTGGTTCGTCTTTGCGCAAGACCTGAGCATCAGCCGCGACCAGTTTCGCGCCTTTACCAGTCTCTACAAGCTGAACACGCGGCCCATGCAGGATGCGCATGGCCGCAAGATCGAAGCCAGCGAGTAAAGAGGGAGGGCGTCTTGAAAAGGGTTTTTGTCGCAGCATTTCTCGCAGGTTTGCTGGCGATATTTGTTTCACCTATCAAGCATGCCTCTGCGCAGTCGCCGGTTTCTGCGGCTCATCGGGCTGCATCTCCACGTGAAGTCACACCTCTCGATTCCGGTTGGCTGTTCCTACGCGAGGATGCCCCCGGAGCAGAGAAGACTGATTTCGACACCTCGAAATGGCAGGGAATATCGCTGCCGCACACCTACGATGCGGCAGACGGAGACGCGGGCGATCATTTCTATCGGGGACCGGCCTGGTACCGGCGCATCATCGCGATCTCCGCACTCGATCCCGCTAAGCGCACCTTCATCGAGTTCGACGGCGCCGCGCTGAGCACGGAAGTGTGGCTCAATGGCCGTTCCGTTGGACGGCATGACGGCGGTTTTGCCCGTTTCCGGTTCGATCTGACGCCCTATCTCCTGGTGGGCAAAAACGTCCTCGCTGTGCGCGTCGACAACAGCAGGAACGACTCCATTCCCCCTTTGAGCGGAGACTTTGCCGTCTATGGAGGTCTTTATCGCCGGGTTCGCTTGATCTCGACGCGCGACGTGCATTTCGACATGATGGATTACGGCTCATCCGGCGTCCAGCTTCACGCGACCGAAATTGACAGCAAACATGCGGTTGTGAAGGCAGCCGTGCGCATCACCAATGACTCGGCGAAGGACGTGGACGCAGAGCTTGTCGCCACGATTTTCAATGCCAGCCACATTGCGACGGCGACCAAAACCGTTCCGGTAAGAGTGCTCGCCGGCGCGACCATCGCCGTGGATTTTGAGGCCGGCGTTTCCCATCCGCACCTATGGAACGGCGTGAGCGATCCCTATTTGTACCAGGTGAGTTTTAAGCTTGCCGGTTCGCGGAAAGAGGAGCTCGACAGCATCGCCATTCCATTTGGAATTCGCACCATCCAGATCACGGCGGAATCGGGCCTTTTGCTGAACGGCAAGCCCTATGCCGTGCACGGCGTCGCCATCCACCAGGCCATGCGCCCCGGCCGCGGGCCGGCTGTGGACGATGCGGACGTGAAAGCCGATTACGTCATGCTCCGGGAGATGGGCGCTACCGGTTTGCGCTTCGCACACTATCAACATGGCCCAACCGAATATGACCTTGCCGACCGCATGGGCTTTCTGGTGTGGACGGAGGTTCCCATGGTCGGCGAGGCGGGCGGCAGCGATGCATTTCGCGCCAACCTCACACAGCAGATGCGCGAACTCATCCGCCAGAACGTAAACCATCCCAGCGTGATGGTCTGGGGCCTGGGTAACGAGACAAAAGACTCGCCAGAGGTTTATAAGGCCCTGGCGGTTAACGAGAAGACTGCCCATGAAGAGGACGCTTCGCGACCGACTACTTATGCGGCGTGCTGCGGGCCTGCAGATGACCCGCGAACAAAATATTCCGACGTCATCGCCTACAACCAGTATCTGGGCTGGTATCGAGGCGAAATTGGTGATTGGAGTCAATGGCTCGACGACTTCCATCAGCAGAACGGCCACAAGCCCATGGCGATCAGCGAATATGGCGCCGGAGCCAGCGTCAATCAGCAGGAAGATCCGGTGCACCGTCCCGACGCACGCGGCCATTGGCATCCGGAACAGTGGCAGGCACTGGTGCATGAGGGCGCGTGGCGCCAGATCTCGGAAAAGCCTTATTTGTGGGCCAGTTTCATTTGGGTAGGTTTCGACTTTCCCTCAATAGGGCGCGACGAAGGCGATCACAAGGGGCGTAACGACAAGGGCCTGATTACCTTCGATCGCACTGTAAAGAAAGACGCCTACTTCTGGTACCAGGCCAATTGGACTGAGAAGCCGATGGTCTACATTACCTCGCGCCGCTATGCCGTGCGCTCGAATCAGGACGTTGAAGTGAAGGTCTATAGCAACCAGCAGAAAATCGCACTCAAGCTGAACGGCAAATCCATCGGCACTCAAAATGTCGTCGGCCACATTGCGGCCTGGCACGTGAAACTGCAGGAGGGACAGAACCGGATCGAAGCCACTGCGGGGCCGGTCAGGGACAATGTGACCTGGGAATACAAGCCGGGAAGCGTGCCGCCTGGACCTGCCGGCAACGCACCGCCGCCTGCAACCTCCCCGCAGAAGTGAGGCGTTCTTTGGCAATCATTGGCGATCTGAACGCTGGAAGAGGTGGAGTGCAATCTCACCGTCGCGCATTTCCGCGCTAACGCTCGTCAAATCGCGCACCAGGTAGTGGGCGGCGTGGAGGGATTCGATGGGATGCGAGAAGGTGGTTGCGACCACGGTGCATCCCGCGTCGCGTCCGGCTTGAGCGCCGGAAGCCGAATCTTCAAAGACCACACAATCGGCAGGCGCCACGCCGAGCAGGGCGGCTCCCGCGAGAAACGGCTCGGGATGCGGCTTGCCGCGCGTGACGCGGTCCGCGGTAACCAGGCGCGCGGGCACCGGAATGCCGCCGGCGGCCATGCGGATGCGCGCCAGCCGCTCCGTGGCGCTGGTGACCACCGTCCAGCGATCGGCGGGCAGCGCGGCCAGCAGAGCCAGCACGCCGGGCAGCACGGTGAGGCCATCGTTGTCGGCCACCTCGATTTCTTCAATCACTTTGAGCTCGGCCTCGGGGTCGAGATCGGGACGCAGCAGGCCAATGGTTTCGACCGCGCGGCGGCCATGCGCGGTCTCTCGCGTCAGAGCGGCGTCGACCTTACGCAGATTTGCCCACTTGGTCCAACTGCGCTCCACCGATTCGATGGACGAGATGAGAATGCCGTCCATATCGAAGAGGACGCCTTGGCAATGGATCAGAACGGGGGAGGAAACGGAAGATGAAGCCATAGCTTCATTGTAGTTTGGCGGCAATTACCGCTGCTTCGCGGCGACTTGCTTCGGTGCGGCGAAGCTGACGGCGGGCGGATCGCCGAAGGTGACGGTGGCCTGGACAGATTGCTTGCGTGCTCCCGTGGAGACGCTGTTCTGATCGACCGTGAGGCTACCGTTCGCAATGGTTGCGTCGGCCGTCCACGCATTGAAGCGGCCCAGCGAGGCGGGAACGGGGCCGGCTTTAGAGGATTCCGAAGGCTGATTGCCGATGGCCCCGCGCCGGCACTCGAAGTGCAGGGTGCCGTGGGCCGAGGCAGCGAGTTCCTTGCTGGTGTAGCCGGAGAGCTCGATCTTGCCGGTGCCGTCCAGGGGAGCTCCGGCCCAGCGTACGCCGAGCATCGCGCCGAGCGAAGTGACATCGAGCTTCTCAAAGCCGCCCTCGAAGGTGTACGAGGGCTTGTCCTGATCGTTGGCGGGCTTGTCGAGCGAACCGGCAACGTGAATGCTGCCGTTGAAGAGGCCGGCATCGAGCGAGGACATCTCCACGCCCGTTGGCAGCACGCGCAGGGCAGCCGAGACATTATTGAGCGTGAAGGGACCGAGATCCAGCGAGTCCGCCTGGACCTTGCCCTCGAGCGCGGGCCATGGGGGCGCCGCGGAGGTGTGCAGGCGGTTAATCAAATCAGAGAGCAGCGTGGTTTTTTCCTTTGCGCCCAGCAACGCGGATTCGAGCGTGGCCGCGTCGAGGTCGCCGAACTGCATCTGGAACTGCACGGGGCACGGCTGCGGCACGGGAAGTTCGGACGGGCAATGCAAGGGCACGCTCAGGCTGACGGTTCCCTTCACCGGACCGTAGGAGAAGGCGACCGGATCCCAGCGCAGGCTGGAGCCATCCAGATACAGCGTGGCCTCGGAAATCTCGACGTGGTTGGCGAGGTAGTCGGCCCTCCAGTTGGCATTGTGCAGAGTCACGGTTCCCGTGAGCGAATCAGTGGTGGGAGTGGCCGCGGGGACGGCGGGAGGAATCGCGGCGCTCGCATCCGGCGCGGGCGATTCTGGCGCGACGGCTGCAGCGGGTTCGACGCCCGGGGGGACGGTAAGGAAATTCTCTTCAGGAGCCATCCACGGCCCTGCGGCTGTGAGGTCCACGGTAAGGGGGTCGCCGGCCAGCGCGGCCAGTGCTTCAGATTGCGGAATGCCGGCGGCGTGGGCCAACTCGCGGGCACGCGCGATGGCCGCCTGGCCGCGCACGCCCACCTGGTAGCCGGCGAGCGAGATGCGCAGATTGAAGACGAGGGGCGTATCGCCGCCCGCGGGAATGGTTACGGTTCCGGTAAGCGCTGTGGCCGAAGCACGCGGAGCAGCAGACGGCTGGAGCGTGATTTTGGCAGCCTGCACAGGACGGCTGAGGCCGCCTCCCTTGAGCGCGAAATCCGCGACCGTGAGGCTGCCGCTCACCGGACCAGTCGGCTCCGCAGCGGCTTTGAGACCGTGCTTCAGTTTTGCGGACCCGCTTGCGGGCTTGTTTGCAGGTTTGACGGGCGGCGCAGCGCTGCCTGTGCTGGCCGCGTAGACGATCTTTCCACTGACGGCGCCACTGGCTTCGAGATCGGGATCGAGGCCGCTGCGGAGAGTGCGCAGGGCGTCCAGCCCCGCCGCGACAGGAATGCGATCGAGCTCCAGGGTGAACTGCGCCGGCGTGTCGAGGCCGAGTTTTTGGCCGCTGAGGTGCATGCGGCCGTCGCCCAGGGGCGAATCGCAGGCCAGATTTTCGATGCTGCGGCGTGTGTAGTGATACAAGAGGTTGCAGTTGGCGTCGAAGTCCAGCGGCGCGGCGGGAGCGAACTCGGCGCGGTGTACGCCCGAGGCGCGCAAGCGCATGGAGATTTGCGCAGCGTCGGCGGTGCCGTCGATGTGCAGATCGCCCGCGAGGTCGCCGCGCCAACCGGGATCGGAGCCGGCAACGAAACGGGCGAGCTGGCCCAGACGCGCGTCGCGCCAGTCGAGGTCGAGATGCACCGGCATCTCACGCAGAGCGGGAGCGGAGCGGACGCTGGCCTCCATGCGCACCACGCCAGTCTCTTCCTGGTAGAGGCTTACGTCGGTGCGCGCGGGCTGGCCGCGCAACCGGATGCGCCACTCGCCGGGGTTCGCCTGCCAGAACGAGAGGTCGGCGTTGATCAGCGAGAAGGGCAATTTCTCCGCGCCGTTCTTGAAATGGATGCGCAGGTTGGTGGCCTCAAGCGAAGGCAGGCGCCGGGCGGCGTCGCCGGACGCGCCGGTTCCGCCAATGGCAACACCGGTTTGAGCGGCGGCAGTGCGGAAGATGGGATCGAGGTTCCACCGCCCGGCTCCGGCGCGCACCAGATTGAGGCTGGCGTCGTCCACGCTGATCTTGTCGATCTCGAGCCGCCCGCGCCACAACGCAAGCAGGCGGAGCGAGGCCGTGACCGTGCTGGCATGCAGCACGGGTTCTGCGCCGTAGGCGGGATCTTCGGCAACGCTCAGGTCGTAAAGCACGAAGCCGGGCCAGGGCAAAAGGCGAACTTCCACCGAGGAAAGCCACACCGGCCGGCCCAGCGATTGCGCCATGAGGTGCGTGATCTGACCTTTGTAATGATTGACGCTGATGAGCGGAGGCACCACCAGCGCGAGCACGAGGAGCACGACGACGGCCAGAGCCATCCACAGCCGGCCGTGCAATTTTTTCTTTCTGGCATCGCCGTTTGTCATTGCGTTCCAGGGATCATTCTAGCTGCTCAAGAGCAGCCAGTAGCCAATAGCCAGAAGCCAATAGTCCGCGGGTTCGCCTCGGAAATGCCGTCCTTGATTTAGATGGCTAGTTGTCCACGCCTTTTTTCAGCCAGTTGGAAAGTTGGTAGGCGCCGGTAATCGCAAGCGCCACGGGCCCCAGATAGGGGATCACCAGCTGCAAAGTGACCCAGACCTTGGAATCTCCGGGGACGAGGATCCACGCCGGAACGAGGATCGCCATCATCACGATCGCCATCCTCGTAAGCTGGAACCACAACTTATGAAAGTATCGTGCGGTGGTCGCGCGATTGGGCAGCTCCGAGTCAGGAATCTTATACAGTCTGCCCACAAGTGCGGAGCCGAGCAGCATGGCCAAAGGCATCCCAATCGTGAAACAGACCACGATGGACGCCCCCTCCGACAGGAAAAAGACGGAGCCGGGGAGTGTCGCCGCAGGATGGGAGCTCAAGAGGTAAATCCCGGGTATCATGACGGCGGCAACGACCGGCATGACGATGAGAGCGACGATAAAAGCCCAGGCAAGAAACTGCCCGAAGGAACAATTCTGACCGAGGCAGGCCATCTCAGCCTTCTCTTCCGCGCTGTAGCCGAAGCCGGGCCAGTAGCCTCCCGACCTGAAAGCCATCGTCATATTGACAGACCAGTAGCGCACGAGCAGCGCGATCCAACGCTCCATGGTGGATCGCGAACCGGGAGGAACGTCCATTTTTTGATCTCCTTTTGAAGGGCGTTAGCCGATCGATCCGGAGTGCGGGCGGTCGGCTTTGCGCTCGTGCTCCTGATTGGAATCTCTCTATTCGACCCGTGAGCGCTGGGGAGGCTAGCAGCCGCTTCTTACCGGATCAAGTGGAACGTCCGGCCCCAGCGCGTGTCCTGGAAGAAGTGCGTCACCACGTGGCCCATCCAGGCCAACTGTTTCGCGAATCCAGTCTGATCGAGCTGCTCTTCAGCGGCATTGAATGACCAGTAGTTGAACAGCGGACGGCCCAAGATGTTCTCTCTGGGCACAAAGCCCCAGAAGCGGGAATCGGCGCTGTCGTGCCGATTGTCGCCCATCATGAAATACATTCCGGGAGGGACGACGAGCTCACCGTCGACAATGTGGTTGGGAAAATCGACTGCCCACGACTCTGGGATCAGATTACCGGGCTCGGGATCCGGCGGCATGGAGGGAAATTCGTCGAGGAACGGCTGATAATTTTCGGGCGTGGTGGGCTGGGCGAAAGGCTGGCTTTGGGCCACGCCGTTAAGGATGACAATGCCGTTGCGCAAATGAATATGATCGCCGGGCACACCGATCAGCCGTTTCACGAGAGGCAGGTACGTCGGCTGCCCAGTCGCCGGATCGGGGTCGGTGACCGGTTTGATGAAGACGACAATGTCGCCGCGCCGCGGTTCGCGATAGTGCACCAACAGCATCCATTTCGCGGGCGGCGAAAGGGTGATGTGGTCGACGACAAGATGATCGCCGATGAGGAGGGTGTTTTCCATCGATCCCGAGGGGATGACCATGTTCTGCGCAAGGAAGGCGAGAATAAAAAGGCCGACCACCAGCACCGAGCAGATGCTGGCGACCGCTTCAAACGGCGTCTCTGTTTCCGAGGCTTTCGCGGATTTTCGAACGGGCTGTTCCATTGGCGTGTTTTTCATCTTCATTGCAAGTCGGGGCTTTTCCATTGGAACAGATTTGGAGTGCTATCAAGCCATCATCTCAGCGCGTCCGGTGGAACGTCCGGTTCCATCGCGTCTCAGTGAAGAAATGCGTGACCACGTGAAACATCCAGGCGACGCGCGGGCCAAGCTCGGTTTGAGTGTAGTCCTCTTCAGTGGACTTGAACGACCAGTAATTGAAGAGCGGGCGGCCTACGATGTTTTGCCGGGGGACGAAGCCCCAGTAGCGCGAGTCGAGGCTGTCGTGACGGTTGTCACCCATCATGAAGTACATGCCGGGAGGGACCACGAGTTCGCCGTCGACGATGTGATTGGGAGCGTCTTCCGACCAGGCTTCGGTCGCAGCGCCGCTGGGAGCCTGAGCCGGCGGAGTGGAGGGAAACTCGTCGAGAAAATCCTGATCGACGCCCGACCCGGGATCGTCGGAACCGTCCTGCGGCGGAGGCTGCGCAACGCCGTTGAGAATGACGATGCCGCGGTGCAGGCGGATGTGATCGCCGGGCACGCCGATGAGGCGCTTGACCAGGAAAAAGTACTGCGGCTGGCCATCGGCGTCGAGCTGGGGCTCGGCAGCCGGCTTGATGAAGACCACGATATCGCCGCGCTGCGGCTCGCGATAGCGCACCAGCGGCATCCATTTCGCGGGCGGAGAAAGTGTGACGCGATCTACGACCAGGTGATCGCCCACCAGCAGCGTTTTTTCCATTGAGCCCGAGGGGATGACGTAGTTTTGCGCGAGAAAAGTGAGTATGTAGAGGCCAACCACCAACACCGAACAGATGCTGGCTACTGCCTCGAATGGAGTTTCGTCAGGCTTGTTCGGAACGGGAGCGGCTTCCGTGATCTGGCCGGAAGTTTCTTTCTCTGTTCTTGCCTTTTTCTTTGCCATGCTCTCGCTCTTCGTCAGTGGTCAGTGGTCAGTTGTCAGTGATCAGCGATTCGTGGGCAGTCCGCCTCCAGCGCCTCGCGTGCAGGAGCCAGTCACGAATCGCTCGCCACTAACCACTGTCTTTCTAATGCACTACGTGGAAGATGCGCCGCCAGCGCGCAAATGCCGCCACTTTGGCGGCAAGTTCCCGTTCGTGTCCGAGTCTATCATCCGGGCTAGGCTGCGCAGACGCCTGCGGAGGCTGTTCCGAATCGCTGGAAGAGGGGCGATCGAGCGAGAAATAAATGACCAGCGGCCGGCCAACGACGGCATCGCGCGGCACGAGACCCCAGTAACGCGAATCCCAACTGTGATTGCGATTGTCGCCCAGCACGAAGTACTCGTCGGGAGGCACAGTGAGCTCGCCGTCGTGCGTGAGGCTCTGCATCTGACGCCACCACTCGGGATCGAACTGGGGACTGGTGTAGATTGCGCCGGGAAAGTTGTCGCGCGCGGGGTTGGGCGGCGCTGGATCGAAGGCCGCGTAGGGCTCGCTGAGGGCGACGCCGTTGATGAATACCTTGCCGCCGGTAATGCGCAGCCGGTCACCGGGAAGGCCGACCACGCGCTTGATCATCATGGGCGGATAAGGATGGCGGAAGACGACGATGTCGCCGCGGGCCGGACTGCGATAGGGCAGGAGCCAGCGGCCAAGCCAGCCGTCGGGCGCGTAGGTCTGCTTGTTGAAGAGCACGAAATCGCCCACCAGCAAGGTGCGCTCCATGCTTTCAGAGGGAATGAGCAGCGGCTGCACGATGAAGGTGAGAACAAACAGCGCCACCACCACGGTCTGCATGAGCGAAGCCAGGACATGCGGCAAGGTGGGTAAATGCGCGCGCAGGTGCGCGAACGGGCCGGGCGCCGGATGGGGCGCCGACGTGGACGCCGGACTGGCCGCTGGAGAAGAATCGCTCATGGTTCCAACGGCTCCTCGTTTTCCGTGTCGATCTCCGTGTCGACCTCGGCGTCCGATGGAAACGCGCCGCCGGCAGATTCCAGTTGCTCCAGCGCGCGGCGGGCGGCATCCTGTTCGGCGAGCTTCTTGGTGCGTCCCATGCCGCGGGCCAGAGGCTTGCCGCGCTCCCCGGTCTCGCCTTTGACGCGCACCTCGATAAGAAAACGCTTGTGATGGTCAGGGCCGCTCTCGCTTTTGACGCGGTAGACGGGAGCGCCCGCGCGCGCCGCCTGCAGCCGCTCCTGCAACGCCGATTTGTAGTTGCCCAGCGCGGCTCCGGAGCGCAGCTCGAGGACAAGGCGATCGGCGGCTTCGCCCATGACCTGGCTGCGCACAAAAGCGCGCACCGGATCCAGACCGCCATCGAGATAGAGCGCGCCCATCACAGCTTCCATGGTATTGGAGAGCACCGTGCTCTTGCGGCGCAGACCGCTGCGCTCTTCACCGCGGCTCAGGCGCAGATGCTTGCCCAGCCCGATCGTCTCCGCCACCTGCGCCATGCGCTCGCGACTCACGAGGCCGGAACGAATGCGGGTGAGCTCGCCCTCGCGCCACTCCGGATGCGCGAGATAGAGCGCCTCGGCCACCGCGAGGCCCAACACTGCGTCGCCAAGATATTCCAGCCGCTCGTTGTCTTCCCTGCCGGCAGGCCGAGCCTCGCCTACAGCCTCGATGCTGCCGACAGTATGGCTGCTGGCTTCGGTCTGCGCCAACTCGTGCGCCAGCGATCGATGCGTAAGCGCGCACACCAGCAGCTCAGGGCGCAGAAAGCTATGTCCGAGCGCCGCTTCAAGCTCATCGAGACCGGATTCTAAGCGCACTGCACCCACGTTCTGCCCTTCTGTATTTGACGCACTGCTTGGCTGCTATGTCTCACGGCCAATCCTAAACTTGCTGGGATGCGGCACGTGCTGTCCTCAAGGAGTAACAGATTGGGGAACTATTGCGGCTTTGGCGCGCCCTGCTGCGTTGGCGGCGCGGGCTTGGGGGCTCCGTTGTCCGGAGCTTCGTCGTCCGCATCCTCGTCGCAGCTATGACCCTTTACAGCGTAAGCCGTCTTGATGCCGCGCTCGGCGGCAAGGCGCGTATCGAGCTGGCCATCGCGCACCTCCAGGGCCGCCTTGTACTCGGCCGCGGCCTGGTCGCGCTTGCATTCCAGATCGAGCACGCGGCCCAGGTAGATATGCGACCAGGCGAGCAGGCGCTGATCTTTGCTGGTTTCAAGCGTCTTTTGAAACTGCGCAATCGCCTCGCCGATGGTTCTTTCGGCATCGTCTTCCGATTCTCCGGGATGCACGCTCAGCAGATCGGCGCGCGCCAGGATGAAATGAGCGCGTGCCGCGTCGGCCACTGAGGCAACGGTGTCGTCTTGCGACGCCAGTACCTTTTGCGCGATGGCGCTGGCCGTTGCTATATCGCCAGCTGACAGCCGCGCCTCCGCCAGATCCAGGCCGGTGAGCTGGCGCGGCCGGCTGCGCTGCAACACGTCCTGGTCGGCTTCCTTGTCGAATTCGACCTGGCGCGCGCGGTGCACCTGCTGGTCCACGTCCATGCTGTAGACCATTTCGCCCATGATTTCTTTCAGGCTGGTGGGTTGTTTTTCAAATTGGATCATCTGCTCGTAGAAGTATTGCGTCAGTACGAAGCCCTGGCGCATGTCGTGCTGCACGGTGGCCCACTTCACGGCATCCACTCGCTGCTTGTAGAGCTCGAGCTCGTGCTCGTAGCGAGGCAGTTGCGAGCGGTCGATGCCGGGAGGAATCTTGTACTCGGGAACGCCCGTGTCCATAGTGCGCGCTTCAATGGCCTTGATCAGGCACTCGATGGTCAACGCCGTGGTATCGGAGCGGAAATGGAAATCCAGAGGGGCGTCGCGAATCTCCTTAAGAATCGGCTGATCGCGCTCAAGGGCGTTGGTGCGCGCGTAGAGCAGCGGATCGATCATGTAGTGCAGATAGGTGTGGCGCACGTCGTTCATGGGAATCTTGCCGTTGACCGGAGAAACCACCACCACATAATCGGTCCCATAAATGCGGGCGTTCACCGTCGCGGGCGAGAGCTGCGGCTCGATGACTACGATGAAGCGGCTGCCGCTGTACGTAGCGGCGGGCATCTTGAGGTAAAGATTGGCGTCATTGATCATCTGCGAAAGCGGACCGTGTAACTTTTCGGCCTCGTCGTCGTAGGCGCGATGCGTAGTGAGCCAGATGCCGTGCAGGTCCACGGCAGCGGCAAAGTCACGGAGGATGGGCACTACTTCCACCACTTGCGTGGAATCGGGCGGCATCTCGGTCACGTCGGCCGTGACTTCGAGCGCGGGCGGCGGCGTCAGATAAAGAGACAGAGAAATGTACTGCGAGATGTCGCGCTCCGTGCCGGTCATGCGGTGCTGCGAAATGAAAAGGCAGAGCGCATCGCGCTTGGCGCGAGCGTTCTCGCTCTGCGCAAAGGCCTTGTTCATCTCATCGCGAACGCGCATGCGGACCGGGGCGCTGTCTTCAAGGCCCTCGTTGTAGCCGCAGGCGTTGAGTGCGGCTGCCATCACGAACACCGCTTCCGCGTCGCTATCGAGCGAGACGTCAGGACCGGCGGGATCGATGAGCGACGGCGCTTTTTCATGCGCAAAAACCTGCGCGTTAGGACTGCCGGAAGAGCTTGAGGAGGACTGCGCAGCGGAGATGGGGGCCAAGCCAGCCAACAGACCCAGAATTGCGGCGGAATGAAAAAATAAGGATTGCATAGAACGCGAAGTCATGAAGTTCCCTGCCTGCAAGTCTAGTTAGACGCACGGGTGGGGTCAAACGGGAGGAAAACGGGGACAGAGACGTTGGGGCTGGAAACGCAGGGTCTAAGTGCGGATAGCTGTGACGTAGTAGCCGCCGTGCAGGATTGCGATCTTGAAAAACCACCACAGCAGGGTCAATGCGATGGCAGCTGCTCCCAGAAAGACCAACGCCAGCCGCATCGTATGTCGATCCGGCTTGCTCTCTTGCAGGAAATCCGCTGGAACTTCTGCTGGCCGGCCCTCAACATAGGCTGAAGCCTTCAGTTCAGCCTCAGAAGGTGCGACTGTCTTTTTCGTGTGGTCAGTAACAGATGGGAAGTCTTCAACCAACCGCGAGGCGGCAAACCACCGGTTGGGACTCGTGATGGTAAAAAATCCGGCGGTGCCAACGGTGTAACCCCTGCGAAGCACGGAACGAAGAATCTTCATTGCGTCCTCTTGAATCGCTGTTCGCGAAAGGGCTTTCCTGTTCCCTTGTTCCCTGCTTTTATCCTCGCACCGAAACGCCGGAGAACTCCAGCACAGCCAATCCGCGGACTGGCTGGCCGAAGAAGCGGGCCGGCGCAAAGCGGCTGAACAGCAGCAGACTCTCCACTTGAGAGCGCGTGGTGGCGTCGGTTGGCCCGGAGACGATGCGGTAGTCGTACACTTCGCCCGAACCGTTGATGTAGGCCTCGACCACGACTGGGCCGTTGATGGCGCCGGTTTCGTTGCCGCCGGGCGCGCTGGAGTAATAGAGCAGATGCGGCGCGGTGGCGTTGCCCAGCGGCTCGTCGGGCGTAGCCGCGGCGGTTTCAGGCTGTGCGAGCATCGAAACCAGAAAAACGATGGTGCCCAGCAGCAGCACGGCACTGGCAAAGCCCGCGCCGGCCTGCAGCAGGAAAGGCCCCATGGTGTTTCTCCAGGCCAGATCGAACATGGTGAAGATGCTGCGGCGGCTGCGCGCGCGTTCCTGACTCACCGCGACACGAATGCGCAACGGCAGGTCCGCCGGTTCTTCCACCGGGCCCAGCCCGGCCAATGCGGTTTGCAGATCGCGCATCGATTTCCACTCCCGCGCGCACTCATGGCACGCCTGGAGGTGTGCGTCCATCCCCTGCATTTCCCGTCCCGTCAACCGGCCGTCCAAATAATCCGTCAGGCCTGTCTGCACCTGAGTGCAATTGTTCATCGCGCCTCCTCTCGCAGAGACAGTTCCATCCCTGCCAGCGCTTTGGTTCGCGAGCCCGGCTTGAACGCGACCAGCAGCGTACCCAAAAACGCGCGTCCACGCACCAGCCGCGACTTCACCGTTCCCAGATTGACACCTTGCATGGCCGCCACTTCTTCGTAAGAAAATCCTTCAATGTCGCGCAGGATGAGCGTGCTGCGGAACGGCTCCGGCACCCGCCGTAACGCCTGCTCCACGTGCAACCGGTTCTCCTCGTGCAAGGCCGCGTCAAACGGCGACTCGGACGGATCGACCAGCATGTCCTTCAGCAATACCGGACTTGCGTTGTTGCCGTCGCCCATCTCCTGCTCAATGGGGACTTCCTGCTGCTGATGCCGCATCCACCAGCGCCGCTGATTCGACGCCTCGCGCAAGGCTATGCGGTAGATCCAGGTGCGCAACGAGGACTCACCATGAAAACCGTGAATGCCGCGGAAGACCTTGACGAAAACTTCCTGGGTCAGGTCGGCAGCATCAGCGGAGTTGCGCACGGTGCGCGCGAGCAGAGAATAAATTGGCTGGTGGTAGTGTGCTATCAGCCAAGCAAACGCCTCCTCCGAGCCCGTTCGCAACTCTGCCACCAGAGCCGCTTCGTCGGGTTGGAGCGCGAGTGCACCGGCAACATTGCCCATGGTGAGGTCCGCCTGCAAGTCAGTTTCCTCCCACGTTATCGCACTTCATCCACCGCTTGCACCCTCCTGCGTCACAGCCGATTACGAACGTGACGTGGGAGAGCCGATGGTTTTTTGAGCCACTTCCAGCGCTGTTTGGCGCCGGAAGCATACAGCTGACCCCGATGCGAGGGCGTTGGCGTTCATCCACTCGGCCCCTGCACCTGCTTCATTAGACACCGGCGGCCTCGAAAGTGTTCCCGGTCAATTGGACCGCGGGTTTTGGTCTCACGAAAACTTTGTTGACGATTTGAAGTTGAAAATAAAGGGATTAGGTTGTGAAGACGATTCGACGGCCCTTTTCTACCCGGCTCCAGGCCGCTTCCACCTGGGCCAGCGGAACCGGATCGACAGCAATTTGCAGGGTTCCGACGGCGGCCATTTCAAAAAGAGTGGGGATGGTGGCGAAGATGCCTTCGAGCGAGGCGGCGCCGAAGCCGCTGCCGAGGAGGGTGAGATCGATGCTGCGCAGGGTTGCGCCGGGGAGGGTGATGGTTTTGCCCGCACTTTCGCCGACTTCGACGAGACGGGTCGAGTGCGTGGCCTCTGCCTTGAAGCCGCGAGCGAGGGCCTCGAGGAGCAGCTCCGTGGGCCGGCCCCAGAGATAGTCGACAACGACGTGAATGCCGGAAGCAGCCTCGGCGGCGAGGGCGTCGCGGATTGCGTCTTCGGGCTGGTCGAGCGCGATGACCGCGTCGACATCGGCCCCAGACAGAGCGTCGAGGTTGCGGCCCGCGGCAATCACACGTTTGGCGCCCAGCAGGCGCGCCGACTGAATGGCGAGATGGCCGGCCACGCCGGTGGCGCCCATGATGAGCACGGTTTCCCCGGGAACCAGGGCGGCGCGGTCCTTCAGCGTGAGCCAGGCCGCCATGCCGGGATTGGCGATTGCGGCAGCCTGCACGTCGTCGAGTTTATCGGGCACAGGAATGCACATTTTGCGCGACGCGGCGGCGCGTTCCGCCATGGTTCCCCAGGGCTTGCGGACGAAAAGAAAATACACGCGGCTGCCGTCGTCAAGGACGCCGACGCCATCGATGCCGGGGACGGATGGGCCCTGGTTGTCTTTCGCGCTGGCGTAGTGCGAGCCGCTGGCGAGGGCCTTCACGATGGGATGCAATCCCGCGGCGCGAACGCGGACCAGGACTTCGCCATCTTCGACTACAGGCTCGGGAAAGGATTGGTACTTCGGTGCCTGGCCGGGGATTTCAACGACTGCTGCCTGCATTGCATTTGCCTCCGGGGGATAAAGACAGGTGTCGGGGTTCAGGGGTCAGGTTTCAGGTCGCCTGTGACTCGATGAAAAACTCTGCGGCCTCGGAAAGACGATAATTTCGCGAGCCGTACGACTGGCAGTGCCGCGCGAGATTTGCGCGGCGAGTGCGACGTTCTCTCTTTTGATTCGCCGACCTGACATTTCGATTCTGCTGCGCGCACGCATAGGATGAAATGCGGAGGCGTTGCCATGTTTACCGCCCAGCCTATCGGATTTATTCATAGCCCCTTCCTCGAAACCTCCGCCATTCCCAAAGGCCTAGGCGCCAAGCATGACGCCGAGGGCGCGATCGAGTTGCTGCGCGAGTATGAGCCTGGGCTGGTCGATATCGAGGGCTTTTCGCACCTCTATGTGCTCTGGGAGTTCGACCGCGCCGATGGATTCGATTTGATCGCGCATCCGCCCACCGACGAGCGCCGGCCCCATGGAGTTTTCGCCACGCGGTCGCCGCGGCGACCGACTCCGATCGGGCTGACGGTGGTGGAGTTGCTGGGGCGCGAGGGCTCATCGCTGCGCGTGCGCGGCGTGGATATGCTGGATGGCACTCCAGTGCTCGACATCAAGCCGTATCTCTCCAGCGTTCCGGCGGAGAAGCTGATGCGGGGATGGCTGACGGAGGCGGAGAAACGAGGGAGTAGCCAATAGCCAGTAGGGAGCAGGGAGTAGGGAGCGAGGGAGCAAGGGAGCGAGGGAGCAAGGGAGCGAGGAAGCGAGCAAAGACCGAACGCTCGGCTAGGCTGTTTGCGCGCGTTTGTGGGGTTGTTTTCTGTTCCCCACTCCCTATTGGCTACTCCCTGCGTTTACGGGATTCCCAGCAGCTTGTGCGTCTGCAGGCTCATGCGCCAGCGAGGGTGGTCGAGGCAATATTTGAGCGCGGCTTGCGTGTTGGCTTCGCGGAGGGGACCGTCCATGGGCTGCAGGAAGAAATAGCGGAACTGGAGCGATTCGAATGCGGCCGGTTCGGCGCCGGGTTGCGGATACACCAGCTTCAGCTCGTCGCCGGTGTGTTGCTTGAGCTCGGCGCCAGCCTTGGGGCTGACGCAGATCCAGTCGAGACCCCATGGAGCCGCGATGGTTCCGTTGGTTTCAACGGCAATCTCAAAGCCGCGCGCGTGAAGAGCGTCGATGAGCGCGAGGTCGAGCTGCAGCAGAGGCTCGCCGCCGGTGCAGACGACAAAACGAGTGCCGGGGACGTCGCCGCCCGGCCATTTTTCTTCAATGGCTGCGGACAACTCCTCAGGGGTCGCGAACTTTCCGCCGCCGGGCCCGTCGGTGTCGGCAAAATCGGTGTCGCAAAACTGGCAGATTGCGGAGGCGCGGTCAGCTTCGCGGCCCGACCAGAGATTGCAGCCCGCAAAGCGGCAGAAGACCGCGGCGCGTCCCGTGTGCGCGCCCTCGCCTTGCAGGGTGTAGAAGATTTCTTTGACTGCGTACATAAATACTTTCGGCCATCGATGGTTTGAGTTTATACGGGAGGAATTGGGAGTTCTCCATCGGGTGGCGACTGGCCTGTGAAATGGAAGTTCGCGAGGCACCAAATGTACAAGTCGGTCCAATATGAGAATGTCGGGAGTTCCTCAGAGTCTTTTCGTCTCCACCGTCGGACGTAATCGTATCCGCGCTGAATCTTGCTTCCGTTGACACACAACCAAGGCTCGATTCCATCCAGTTCTAGAGGGCGATTCCCAGCCACCCTCAGGCCGGTTCTTCGAATGGCATCGATGTGCATCGTACCCTGGCGAAGCGCCTTGGCGTTGCCTATAGAGTCAAACGCGGGTTGAGTCTCGCCGTTCCAATCGAGCAGTGCGCCAAAAAACCGCATTCGACTCTGCCGGCCCGAAGATTGCAATTGAAGGACTCGACCGCATGCCCATGTGTGGTTCTTCAGTTGGAAACCCCAGAAGTCGCCGGGAGTCAGAGAATGGCTCGATTTGGGAACGAAGGGGTATTTCATGTTCTATCGCAATGCAAGAATTATCATGCCTGTGCTCTGTCACCGTCTTGGTGATGCAGGACTGACTGCTATCTCCTAAAGATCGGGTCTGCGATTCCGTTCTCGCGGAAGCCCTTTTGGCGCAGCAAGCACGAGTCGCACTGGCCGCAGGGCGCGCCGGTCGGCCCGGGGTCGTAGCAACTGCTGGTCAGCCCATAGTCCACGCCCAATTCCGTTCCCGTGGCAATGATCTGCGCTTTGGTCAGTGCGATGAGCGGCGTGTGAATCCTGAGATGCTGGCGGCCTTCGACGCCAGCCTTGGTGGCGAGGTTCGCCATCTTCTCGAAGGCCTCGATGAATTCCGGGCGGCAATCGGGATAACCGGAGTAGTCGAGCGCGTTGACGCCGAGAAAAATGTCGCTTGCGCCCAACACCTCCGCCCACGCCAGCGCGAACGAAAGAAAGATGGTGTTGCGCGCGGGCACATAGGTGATGGGAATGCCGTGGGACATTTCTTCGGCGTCACGGCCTTTGGGCACATCGATGTCGGCAGTGAGAGCGGAGCCGCCGAAGGCGCGGAGATCGATGGCGGCCACGCGATGCTGGGCCACGCCGATGGACGCGGCCACGCGTTTGGCCGCTTCGAGTTCCCAGGCGTGGCGCTGGCCGTACGAAAACGACAGCGCGTAGAGCTCGTAGCCCTCGGCTTTCGCGATGGCGAGGACGGTGGCGGAGTCGAGGCCGCCGCTCAAAAGAACGACTGCGCGTTTAGTTTGATTGTTCATTACGCTTTCTCGATGCGCCGCCAGAGTCGGCGGTTCACAGGCCAGACTATTGCGGCTGGCTTGATGTCTCTGTTCTTACGCCCCCTGCGGGGGCTGGCGTTCAAGAGTCTCACGCTTCCCCCAGGCTCACGCCTGGGGCTACCGTCTTGCGCCCGCTTCGCGGGCTTCTACTTCAGATCGGCGCCGCCGCGGCCAATGTCCATGGACGGCGGGATCGGGTTGCGCTCGTCGATGTAGGCTTCGATGCACTGGTCGAGCGTGCCCTTGGCTTCGAGAATGAATTCGACGGCGTCACGCGCCGCGCCGTAGCCGCCGGAGTTGGGCGTGATGTAGTGCGCTTCGGCTTTCACGCGGTCGCGCGCATTGGCTACGGCAACGGCGAAGCC
>JBEKEP010000076.1:0-19704 GCA_050013775.1 Occallatibacter sp.
AGAGGCCAAGGCGGCCGGCGCCATCACGTCGTTCGATCTTAACTTCCGCGAGAAGCTGTGGAAGATTTCAGGCGGCGACGAGAAGGCCGTGGAAACCATTGCGTCCATTGTTAAGAATGTGGACGTGCTGATCGGCAACGAAGAAGATCTGCAGAAGGGCCTCGGCATCCCCGGACCCGACGTGCAGGCGAAATCGAAGCTCGATCCCACGGTGTTCTTCGGCATGATCGACAACGTGGTCAAAAAGCATCCGCACGTGAAGATCGTAGCGACGACGCTGCGCGAGGTGCACTCGACCAACCGGCACAGTTGGAGTGCAGTGGCGTGGATCGACGGCAAGACGCACGTCGCGCCGACGGCAGAGCTGGACGTGATCGATCGCGTGTGCGGCGGCGACGGCTTTGCCGCCGGTTTCATCTACGGACTGCTCAAGGGCGAAGAGCCCGAAACGGCTCTGAAACTGGGCTGGGCGCATGGTGCGTTGCTCACCACGTTCATCGGCGACACCACCATGGCGACGCTTGACCAGGTGAAGGCGTTCGCCAAGGGCGGCTCGGCGCGAATTCAGCGGTAAGAACAGGGGTCAGGTTTCAGGGGTCAGGGTTCAGAAAACTCTGTGAGCCTCAACGCCAGGTGCGTCAGTGGCGCCGCAGAGTCGGTCCCTGACCCCTCGCTCGTTATCACTGGTCACTAACCACTGATACCTGGAACCTGACGTCTGGCACCTGACACATGACCCAACTGCTATCCTTGCCATGCACTGAATTTGGAGGCTTGCATGGCAAAAGTGACGTATGTTTTCGGCGTTTTACTGATGCTTGTGGGGCTGGTGGGATACTTCGGTACGGGCAGCGCCCATCCCACGGCGCTGATTCCCACGTGGTTTGGTATAGCGCTGGTCGTGGGCGGATGTCTCGCCGTCAGCCCTAGCGAAGGTCGTCGCATGCTCTTCATGCATATCAACGTAACCATTGGTCTGGTGGGCCTCATCGGCGCCATCGCTTCAGCCTTGCATGGCTACGGGCATGCGCGGTCTCTTGGTATGGATCCCGACTACAAAGCGCTGGCGGCGCAACTGAGTATGGCCATCCTCCTGCTTATCTATGTGAATCTTTGCGTGCGCTCGTTCATCCAAGCACGTAGATCACGGCAGGGATAAGCATGGGGGGATTTCGCGGCGGAGGACTCGGAATGGGCATGCGTGCCGAGCGCTCGCCGCACGGGCGAAGCGCACGCGCCGGCGCGGCCGACCTGCCCAAACCGAAACCGAACCTGAGAAAAATCTGGCCCGAAGTCAAGGCCCTGGTAGCTCCGCGCAAGGGGCTCATTCTGGGCGGGCTCGTGTTGATGGTCATCAACCGCCTCGCGGGCCTGGTGCTGCCCTACATGTCGAAGCCGCTGCTCGACAAAGTGCTGTCATCGCTGCATCCGCAGCCTGAATTGCTGCCGCGCATCATCTTCATCGTGTTTGGCGCTATGGCGGTGCAGGCGATCACTTCGTATGCGCTCACGCAGTTCCTTTCCAAGGCCGGCCAACGGCTGATTGCCGAATTGCGCCGCCAGGTGCAGCGCCACGTTGGCCTGCTCTCCGTGTCCTACTATGACGAGAACCGCACCGGTGCGCTGGTCGCACGCATCATGACCGACGTCGAAGGCGTGCGCAATTTGATCGGCACCGGCTTGGTGGAGTTCCTGGGTGGCATGCTCACTGCGGTGCTCGCCTTCATCTACCTGCTGCATCGCAGCGTCACGGTGACGCTCACCGTATTTTCCGTGCTGGGCGTATTTGTTTTTGTCCTGCAATACGGATTCAAGACGATTCGTCCTATCTTTCGCGAGCGCGGCAAGATCAACGCCGAAGTCACGGGCCGCCTGACGGAATCTCTCGGCGGCGTGCGCGTCATCAAGGGCTATCACGCCGAAAATCGCGAAGCCACAGTCTTTGCCGGCGGCGTGGAGCGCCTTTTGCAGAACGTGATGCGATCGCTCACCATGACCAGCGTGCTTTCCTCGGCATCCACTACGGTGCTCGGGCTGGTTTCGGCGCTTGTCATGTGGCTGGGCGGGCACAATGTGCTCCACGGTACGTGGAGCGTGGGTGATTACTTCGCCTACAACATGTTTCTCGCCTTCATGATTGCGCCCGTCTTCCAGATCGTGAATATCGGCACGCAATTGACCGAGGCGTTTGCCGGGCTCGACCGCACGCACGAAATCATGTCCGAGCTCGAAGAGAATCAGACGCCGGGTCGCACCGTGAAGATGCCGCCCATCGTGGGCCGCGTGCAGTTTGAGAACGTCGAATTTGCTTACACGCCCGAGAAACCTGTGTTGCACGGTATCAGCTTCAACGCGGAGCCGGGAACGGTGACTGCGCTGGTAGGCTCGTCCGGTTCCGGCAAATCCACCATCATCAGTTTGCTCTGCGCCTTCCACACTCCTGCGGAGGGCAAGGTTTTGGTTGACGGAATCGACTTGTCGAAAGTGGACCTGAACACCTATCGCTCACAACTGGGCGTGGTGCTGCAGGAGTCGTTTCTCTTCGACGGCACGATTCGCGACAACATCATGTTCTCGCGCCCCGACGCGACGGAGGACCAGTTTCTCTTTGCCTGCCACACCGCGAATGTGGACGAGTTTGCCGAGCGCTTTCCCGAAGGCTACGACACCGTAGTGGGTGAGCGCGGCGTCAAGCTCTCGGGCGGCCAGCGGCAACGGCTCTCGATTGCGCGCGCCTTGCTGGCCGCGCCGCGCATTCTCATTCTTGACGAGGCCACCAGTTCTCTCGATTCCGAATCTGAAGCCATGATCCAGAGCGGACTTGCCGAACTCATGCACGGACGGACCACCTTCGTCATCGCGCACCGCCTGTCGACCATCCGCCGCGCCGATCAGATATTAGTGGTCGAGCAGGGCCTCATCGTCGAGCGCGGCAATCACGCCGAGCTGTTTGCCAGGCGCGGCCGCTACCACGACCTCTACACCCGCCAGCACGGCCTCGAAGCCAACCTGTTTCTCGCGCCCGGCGAAGGCGACAAAATTGAAGAGGATGAAAAAGTAGAAGAGTAGGCGCGCGAGCTTTTCGGATTCCGGCAAAGTCTGTAGGCGCTTACGATAGTTTCAGCAATTCCTTGTGCACCAATTCGCAAAGCTTCATCGTCAGCGGATTGCTCATTCCGTAATAGACAAACTGCCCGTCTTTTTGACGCGTGATCACCCCCGCCGATGCCAGCAGCGAAAGATGCTTTGAGATATTAGACTGCGTCGCGCCCGTAGCCTCCACAATTTCGCCAACCGTCAGTGGTTTTGCACAAAGCGCCTGGAGAATCTTCAGGCGCATCGGCTCGCCTAGCAGGCGGAATTGCCCCGCCACCTTATCCAGTTCGGCGTCGGTTAGGTCTCGCGAGGTTTTGGCATTTGACATATATCACCGGATGGTCATATATTCACATATAAGCATGATCGAAATCAAGTCAAAAAGCATTTCGCCTGCCGCGCTCGCGGCGATCCTCAGCGCCGGCAATTCTCACGAGTTGCTGGATGTCCGTACGTCTCCAGAATATGCCAGCGCGCACGTGCCTGGCGCAAAATCAATCCCGCTCGACCAACTCAGGGTCGATACCATTCTCGCGCAGCACGAACCGGGCACGCCCATCTATGTTCTGTGCCAGGCGGGCGCGCGGGCGGACCAAGCCATCGCCCAGTTCGAGCGTGCCGGGTGCGGCGATTGCGTCCTGGTCGAGGGCGGCACGCAGGCCTGGATCGATGCCGGACTACCGGTCCACCGAGGCATCAGCAAAGTGCTCCCGCTCATGCGACAGGTGCAGATCGTCGTCGGCGCGCTCTCAGCGGCAGGCGCAATCCTGGCGCTCACAGTGAATCCGTGGTTCGCGGTGCTGCCCCTCCTCATCGGTTGCGGGCTTCTCTTCGCCGGCATCACCGGCACTTGCGGAATGGCTCTCCTGCTGGCCAGGATGCCCTGGAACCGCGGACACGATACTTCCTGTCATTGTTGTACTTCGGAGTAAGTCATGAAAACTGCACGCAGGATCCTCATAGTCGGCGGCGTGGCGGGCGGAGCTTCCGCTGCCGCTCGCGCCCGTCGCGTCGATGAATCCGCTGAGATCACCATTTTCGAGCGCGGTCCGTATATCTCTTTTGCCAATTGCGGCTTGCCCTACCACATCGCCGGCGAGATTCAGGACCGCTCCAAGCTCCTGATCATGACGCCGAAAAAGATGTGGGCTCGCTCGCGAGTCCAGGTCCACGTGAACCACGAGGTCCTCTCCATCGATCGCTCCAGCAAAACCATTCGGGTCCGCTGTGGCGACGGTTCAGAGCAGGATTTTGCCTACGACAAGCTCATTCTGAGCCAAGGCGCGAAACCCATCATTCCCCCCATTCCTGGCGCAGACCTGCCGAATGTATTTACCCTTCGCGACGTGCCCGACATGGATCGCATCATCGCCTTCGCAGATGCGCATCAACCACAGACAGCAGCAGTTATCGGTGGCGGGTTTATCGGCCTCGAAATGGCCGAGGCGTTTCATCGTCGCGGCATACACGTGACCGTGATCGAGAAACTGCCTCACATCTTCCCGTTGCTCGACCAAGATATGGCCCGACATCTCGAGAATCGTGTACGCAGCAACGATTTCGCCGTCATGACCGGCGCGGAAGCAAGGTCGTTTAGCTCGGATGGCGTGGAATTGGCCGATGGCGCATTCGTTCCCGCAGAGTTAATCCTGCTCAGTGTGGGTGTCCGCGCCGAGGTCGAATTGGCCAAGCGCGTCGGGCTTGAAATCGGGCTTACTGGCGGCGTCAAGGTGAATGCCCGCATGGAATCGTCTGATCCTGACATTTACGCCGTGGGCGATGCCGCCGAAACCACTCACATGCTCACCGGTGCGCGCACCCGCACTCCCCTGGCCGGCCCCGCCAACCGCCAGGGACGCATCGCAGGAGCCAACGCGGCGGGCGGGCACTTCATCTATCCCGGCGCGCTTGGAACCTCCATCGTCCGCGTCCTGCACATGACTGCCGCATTTACCGGCCTCAACAGTGCGCAGGCTGCCAAAGCGGGATTCAGCTTCTTCTCGAGCGTCACCATCGACCCCAACCACGCGGGCTACTATCCCGGTTCAAGGCCGATGCGGATCAAGATTCTCGCCGAAGACGGCACTGGGCGACTCCTCGGTGCGCAAATCGTCGGCGAGGACGGAGTCGACAAGCGCATCGATGTCTTTGCCACGGCGATATCCGGCAGAATGACTGTCTTCGATCTTGAGAGCCTTGACCTGGCCTACGCGCCGCCGTTCGGCTCGGCCAACGATCCCGTTAACACCGCGGGATTCGTTGCCGACCACATTGTGCGCGGCGATGTGACTACCGTCTCGTCCGAAGATTGGAAGCCGAATGGAGAATTCCTTCTCGATGTTCGCGAAAACAGCGAAGTGGCCGATTCTGGCGTTCTCCTGAACGCCGTGCATATTCCTCTCGGTGAACTACGCGATCGTCTCAGCGAGTTGCCACACGACCGCAAAATCCTGGTTTATTGCCAGAAGGGTCAGCGCGGCTATCTCGCCGCCTGCACGCTACAGGGAAGCGGCTTTGATGACGTAGCCAATCTCCGCGGCGGCCTTGCACAGGCCAGGCTCAATGGCTTGTGATTCCCGCGACGCACGTTTACCCAGGAGTTTCAGGCGTTGAATCTTCGGCTCTTCGAGGCGCCTGCGTTTCACCTGTTGACGCGCGTCCCATCATTTGAGAAGCTAGAAATGGACTCAAAAGACGGAACCAAGGATCAACATGCGAGACGCAGCCCCTCAAGGCACCTACAAAGTTCAAGCCCTCGACCGGGCTTTTGCCGTACTGGATCTGCTGGGTGAGAGTGAAACGCCGCTCGGCCTGGCGCAAGTGGCCGCTTCGCTGCAACTGCACAAGAGCACGGCGCACCGCTTCCTGATGGTTCTAGAGCGGCACCGCATGGTGGAGCGCACCGTGAATGGCAAGTTCCGCCTGGGCCTGCGCCTGTTCGACTTCGGCAACCGCGCCATTGAGCAGTATGACCTCCGCGATCGCGCACAGCCGCACCTGCGGCGCCTGGTTGCCGAGACCGAGGAAACCGCGCACCTGGCCCTTCTTGAAGCGGCGCGCGTTATCTACATCGACAAAATCGAGCCCTCCCGTTCGGTGCGCATGATCACGCGCATAGGCGCCAGCAACCCGGTGCACTGCACTTCAGTGGGCAAGGCCATTCTTGCCTTTCTGCCTCCGGAGCGGGCAACGGAGATTCTGAAGCGCGTGCGCTTTGAGCGCATGACGACGCGCACCATCGCCACGCCCGAAGCTTTGCGCGCGGAGCTCGAAAAGACGCGGCGTCGCGGCTACGCCGTGGACGATGAAGAGCTCGAAGAAGGATTGCGTTGCATCGCGGTGCCGGTTCTGGACGCGCAGCGGCTGCCGGTCGCCGCGGTCAGCGTCTCGGGACCCTCATTCCGCGTGACCGCGCAAAAGCTGCCTGCGATCGCCAATCATCTGCTGCAATGCGTACGCGGCATCTCGATGGACATGGGCTACGTGCCCGCCGGTCGCGGCGCGCGCGCGGCTATCTCGGCCTGAAGATCAACCGTCGCTTTACCCATGCGGCACGTTGAGCATCCTGGTCGGCGTGCAACAGGCGTCGCATCCGGGATTGCCCGCGTTTCTGTTACACTCAATGATGTTGCCGCCGCGTGCATGCGCCGCTTTTTCAGGCAGGATTCGGAAGCGCGCGCCAAGCGGAAAGCTCTTCGGAGCGAGGAAAAGCAGGCCTTGCAGGCCGGGTTTTCCGGGCATCCCAGATGTTCTGGGGACGTAGCTCAGTTGGTTAGAGCGCTGCCCTGTCACGGCAGAGGTCGCGGGTTCGAGCCCCGTCGTCCCCGCCATAAGCCAAATAGTCTCCGCGGCTTGTGGTGTTTCCCAAGACAATAGTTCAAGTTTTAGTATCAGCAGCACACCATCTGTGCCGCAATTCTCTGTTGCCCAAATTGCGCCGGTTCAGACTCCGCTCGCCTTCGGCGGTCGCACCAGAATCGGCAGCACCACCGAAACCAATAGGATGATCGCGATGATGTGCAGACCGCTCGTGTAACTGCCTGTCGATTTGAGCGTGTTGGCCAGCAGCAGCGGACCAAAGGCGCTCGCCGTGCCCCATGCGGTCAGCATCAACCCATAGATCGGGCCTACATTGCGGCTGCCAAAATAGTCGGCCGTAAACGCCGGCATAGTGCCGAAGCCTCCGCCATAACACATCAGGATGGCGAACGAAACTGTCGTCATGACCTGATAGCTGGCGAGCGAAGGCAGCATCCAGAAGAGCACACACTGCAGCAGGAACATGATGAAGAAGGTCCAGCGGCGCGTGATGCCATCGGAGACCCACGCCCAGAAGATGCGCCCCACGGCATTGCCAATGCTCACAATGCCCACCATGCCCGCCGCCACCGCGGCCGATACCACCGTGATCTTCTGGAAGATCGGCGACTCTTGCGAGATCAGTGAGATGCCGGCGGTCACGTTGAGAAAGAGGATGAGCCACAGCGCCCACCATTGCCACGTGGAGAGAGCCTCGCCCAGCTTGTAGTCCTTTGTTGCGCGTTGCGCTTTCTGGTTAGCGCTGGGCGTCCAGCCCTCGGGCCGGTAGCCCTCCGACGGATTCTGCATGAAAAACCCCGTGATCATGGTGACCACAAGATAGGCGATGCCCAGGTGGGCGAAGGTTTTCAGTACGCCGACGCTTTGGATGAGATGCGAAGCCACGGGCGCCGTCACCAGCGCGCCCGCGCCGAATCCGCCCACGGCGATGCCGGTAATGAGCCCGCGCTTATCCGGGAACCATTTGACGAGCACGGCCACCGGCACGATGTAGCCAAATCCCAGGCCGATGCCGCCGATCACGCCGTACGTGAGATAGAGCCACCAGAGATTGCTGGTGTAGCTGGCCAGAAACACGCCGAGTCCGTAGAGAAATCCGCCCGTGAGGGCCACCACCCGCGGTCCCTTCTTGTTGAGCCACAGGCCGCCGAAGAACGCAGAGACGCCCAGCACAAAAATACAGATGGTGAAGGTGAGTGTCACGTCGGTCACCGACCATCCGAACTTTTTGGTGAGGGGGTTGCGGAAAACGCTCCATGCATAGACCGCGCCAAGGGCCACCTGCATGAAAAAACCTGCTACAGCCATTCCCCAACGATTCTTCATCGATCCACTCCTGTGGGGGAGCTAGTGTGTGTTGTGACTTTTTGATTCTGCCTGCAACTTGATCTGGTTGCCCAGACTTTCAAGAAAGCGGTTGATGAGCGCCACGCTCCTGCGCAGTTCCTTGCGCCGGAACTGGCTGAGCAGCGCGAACAATCCAGGCGGCTCAATGACCGGCTTCTTGTAACTGCCGAGGGTTTCGTCCACCGCCGTCGCAATGCCGGCGAGAATCTCAGGGTTGATGCTTGCGAGCATCTTGCCCAGCAGAATGGCGTTGCGCGTGGCCCGGATTGCCTCATCGGAACGCGCCGCGTCCACTGCTTTTTCGAGAATCTGGTTGCCCGCGCTGAGCGCGCCGGTCAACACGCGCAACGTCCCCGTCTCATGCAGCTGTTGCAGAAGTTCGTAACTCTCGAGCAGCGCTTCGGCGTACTCCACGGGCGCTGCTTCCAGGCGCTTGCGCAGCGCCTCGCGCGGATCGTACGGCGGCACTTCAAATGCAATCGGGCGCGCCATGGTTATCTCTCCTCGCCGGTCGCGGCAGGTGCGGCGCTCTTGATCTGGACAAGATTCTGGCCGGGCTCGCGGTAATCGCTACGCGCCCATTTGCGCTCCACCTCCACGCCCTTTTGCGGTGTGGGCGTGCCAAAGCGCCAATTGGTGCGCGGCAGGGGATTGGCGCCATCCGGCTTCAGCACGGTCATGCGCACCGCGGTTTCTTTGTAGGCAGGCGTGTGCGTTGCTTTGTCGGTGTAGCTGCTGGTCAAGCGATTGACCGGCTCCTCGACGGAGTTCATGGGCATATACAACTCTTTGCCACGCACGCGCGACGTGACCACCGCTTGCACGGTCACTTTGCCGTAACGCGAATCCAATTCCACGAGAGCGCCGCTGTCGATTCCGCGTTCGCTCGCCAGCTCCGGCGACAACTCGACAAACGTGCACGGCGTCTTTTCGCGAATGCCCTCTGTGCGATAGGTCATATTGCCTTCGTGGAAGTGCTCGAGCAGCCGGCCATTGTTCAGATGCAGGTCGTACTCCGTGTCGGGTTGATCGCTCGGCTCGGTCCACGGCACGGGGTAGAAGGTCGCTTTGCCATCCGCCGACTTGAACTGCTTGGTATACAACAGCGGCTGGTCGCTGCCGTCCGGCGCCACGGGCCATTGCAGAGTTTTGTAGCCCTCCAGCCGCTCGTAGGTCACGCCAGCCATCAACGGCGTCACGGTCGCGATCTCCTCGTAAATCTCGGATGGATGCTTGTACGTCCAGTGGGCGCCCAGCCGGTTCGCCACGTCAACGATGATCTCCCAATCGGGGCGGCTCTCGCCCAGCGGCTCCATCACGCGATATAGGCGCTGAATCCTCCGTTCCGTGCTGGTGAACGTACCTTCCTTCTCCAGGCTCGGGCTCGCCGGCAAAATCACGTCGGCATAGCGGCAGGTCTGCGAGAAGAAGATCTCCTGCATCACGAAGAAGTCGAGCTTCTCCAGCGCGGCCGCGACGTAATTCGCATTGGAGTCCACCAGGCTGATCTCTTCGCCGAACATGTACATCGATTTCAGGCGGCCGTCGTGGATAGCGTCGATCATCATGTGGTTGTCGAGACCGGGCTTGGGCGGCAGCGCCACGCCCCACGCCTTCTCGAATTTGGCGCGAATCTCGGGGTCGTCCACCTTCTGGTAGCCGGGGAAGAAATTCGGCATGGCGCCGTGATCGCTCGCGCCCTGCACATTGTTGTGCCCGCGCAGCGGATACGCGCCGGTTCCCGGCCGCATGTAATTGCCCGTTGCGAGTAATAAGTTGGAAATCGCCGTCGATGTGTCCGACCCCATCACGTGTTGGGTGACGCCCATCGCCCAGCAAATACAAACGCTGTCTGCTTCGACCACCATGCCCGCCACTTTTTCCAGGGTCTCCACCGGCAGCCCGGTGCGTTCGCTCGCCATCGCCAGCGTAAAAGGCTCCAGGCTCTTGCGGTACTCCTCCGCGCTCTTCACCCACTTATCGATAAACTCCTGTTTCGCCAGACCGTGATCGAAGATGTATTTGGTCACCGCCGAAAGCCAGATCAGGTCTGTGCCGGGGCGGGCATGCAGGTAAAGATCGGCGCGGTGCGCCATCTCGTTTTCGCGCAGATCGGAGACGATGAGCTTTTGCCCGCGCAGCTTGTGCGAGCGCTTGATGCGCGTCGCCAGCACCGGGTGGCTCTCCGCGGTGTTGCTGCCGATGATGATCACCAGTGCTGCCTGCTCGATGTCGGAGATCGAGCCCGAATCGCCGCCGTAGCCCACGGTTCTGAAGAGACCGGTGGTCGCAGGGGCCTGGCAATACCGCGAGCAGTTGTCCATGTTGTTGGTGCCGATGATCGCCCGCGACAGCTTCTGCATCAGGTAGCTCTCTTCGTTTGTGCACTTCGACGAAGAAATAAATGCCAGCGCATCCGGCCCGTGCTGCGTTTTGATCTCACTGAAGCGCCGGGCTACCAGATCCAGCGCCTCGTCCCAGCTCGCCTCGCGGAAACCGTCGCCTTCGCGAATCAGCGGCTTGGTCAGCCGGTCAGGACTGTTCACGTAGTCCCATCCGAACTTCCCCTTGATGCACGTGGAAACGCCGTTCGCGGCGCCGTGCGCGGGTTCCACTTTCAGAATGTGGCGATCCCGTGTCCAGATATCGAAGCTGCATCCCACGCCGCAATAGGTGCACACCGTCTTGGTGCGCTTGATGCGGGACTCGCGCATCTCCGCTTCCGCTTCCGACAGCTGCATGATCCCGCTGTAGCCGATCTCCGGCTCCACATCCTTCACAATGTCGATCATCCCTTGCAGCGCTTGCTCCGGCAGGGCGGTGAAGTAGCCCGCCTCGCCCAGCATCGACTTCTCCATCAACGCATTGCACGGGCACACCGTGACGCAATGCCCGCAGGAAACGCAGCTCGACTCATTAATAGGAACGCCGCCATCCCACAGCACGCGCGGATGCGGGTCCTCCCAGTTGATGGTGAGCGTCTCGTTCACTTCCAGGTTCTGGCAAGCCTCCACGCACCGCCCGCACAAAATGCATTGCTGCGGATCGTAGCGATAGAAGGGATTGCTCATGTCCACTTCGTAGGGCTTGGTTTTGTAAGGGATTTCCTGGTGTTCGATGGCCAGGAGTTTGGTGGTATTGTGGACCGTGCAATTGCCGTTGCTGTTGTCGCAGACCGTGCAGTAGAGGAGGTGATTGCTCAGGATGCGGTCGAAGGCCTCGCGTTGCGCCGCCGCTGCCTGCGGCGAATTTGTCTCCACGCGCATATCGTCTGCGGCCTGGGTCGCGCATGCGCGCACCAGCTTTCCGTCGGCCTCGACCAAGCAGGTGTCACATGTCTCGATAGGGCCAAGTTGCGGGTGATAACAAACCTGAGAGAGCTGGATGTTACTGCGGTTGATTAGATCAACCAGGCGCTCTCCCTGGGCGAACTCCAGGCGGATGCCATTCACAGTCGCTGACATGCTCGTCCACGACCTCCCGTGACCGATTTGAGGATGCTAGTACGGCTTCTCTGGGCCCGTAAAGCTTTTTCTCGACAGAGCGATGCAGATTACATGAATTTTCTGTGAATCGATCCCACCTCAGACGATCACGCTTGAGGCAGGCACCGCGACTCGCCTGCATACACCACAAATCGCTGCCCACGCAAAAAGCCAATCAGCGTCAGGCCCAGTTCTCGCGCCAGCTTTACCGCGAGGCTGGAAGGTGCGGAGACCGATGCCATCACAGGCACGCCGCCGGCCAGCGCCTTTTGCGCAATCTCGAAGCCACCGCGTCCACTCACCATCAAAATAGATTCCGAAAGCAGCAGTTTGGCTGCATGCATCGCCCAACCAATTACTTTATCGACCGCATTGTGCCGCCCGATGTCTTCGCGGAGAACCATCAATGTTCCACCGGCATCGAACAGTGCCGCCGCATGAAGGCCTCCCGTGCGCTCAAACACCGCCTGCTGCGCGCGAATGGCCTCCGGCAACCCGCACAGCACCTCGGGCCGCACGCGAAACTCTGGGTTCGGGGCACGTAGCCCACGCCGCCGGATGGATTCGATGGTCGCCTTGCCACAGATGCCGCAGCTCGAGGCCGCATAAAAGTTGCGCTGCAAGTCGGCCGCATCGAAGCTCTGCGTGTGCAGCTCCACGTCCACGGTATTGCTTTTCGCGCCGGTCTCCGCGTCGGCCGCGCGGATTGCGGCAATGTCATCGGCGCTCTCGACGATGCCCTCGGTGAGCAAGAAACCGGCCGCCAGCTCCAGATCGTGCCCCGGTGTGCGCATGGTCACCGTCAGGGGCGAGCCGTTGACGCGAATCTCCAACGGCTCCTCGACCGCAAGCATGTCTTCGACTGCGCGCGCGACGCCGTCCTCCCACTCCGTCACCTGCGTCAACAAAACGCTGCGTGCCGGTGGTCGCATCACCGCTCCTCGCTCGCCCATTCCTGGCCCCCTAGTTGGCCTCTCGTTGGCATTGACCTTCGCTCACCGCGCGATCTGCTGTCAATACGCGCCGCCTTCGATTGCTGCTGCCTTCCCTAATTGAGTAGCATCAAATAGAGAGGTGCGGCTCGGCTTTGCGCTGCGAGGCAACCGTCATGAAATTGCGCATTAAAGGAGATTCGCTGCGGCTTCGTGTCGGCCCTGCAGAAGTGCAGCGGTTGATGGACTCCGGTCGCATCGAAGAAACCGTCCATTTCGCGCCCGGTACCCACCTCACTTACGCGCTCGAGCACTCCGAGACTGCGGCATGCCTCTCCGCATCCCTTGCGCTCGATGAAGTCGCCGTGACCGTGCCCACCAGCGTCGTGCAGGCGTGGGCCAATGGCGACGATGTCGGCATCTATGGCGTCGTCCCCAACGGCTCGGGCTCTCTCGATCTAGCTGTGGAAAAAGACTTCGCTTGCCTCGACACCTCGCATGCAGGTAATCACGACGCCTATCCCAACCCCAAGGCCGCCTGCTGAAGCCAAAATGTAGTGCCAGCCAAATTGTAGTGCCGGTCTCTTGGCCGGCTGTAGTGCGGGCGTCCACGCCTGCACTCATGCGTGCCGAAGAACTACACTTCTACCGCACCACAGCCGCGTCGAGGACCTGGTCGATGCGTGTGAGCACTTCGGCCGGCAGAGTCACGTCCACGGCGTGCACATTATCGGCAATCTGCTCGGGACGCGATGCGCCAATAATCGCCGAAGCCACTTCGCTCCGCCGAAGCACCCACGCCAGCGCCATCTGCGCCATGGTCAGTCCCAGCTCTGCGGCAATCGGTTTCAGCTCCGCAACAGCAGCCAGCAGAAAATCCGACCGGTAATGCCGCCCGGCCGTCTCCATGAACTGATTCATCTCTTGGCTCGCAGCGCGAGTTCCCGGCGGAGGCGGCTCACCTGGCACATATTTGCCGGTCAACACGCCATGCGCGAGTGGCGAGAAGGCCAGGTTGCCGATGCCATGGCGCGCGCACGCGGGAAAAACTTCGGCCTCCGGCTTGCGCCACAGCATGGAGTACTGCGGTTGGCTTGCAGAGAAGGGAATTAGCGCATGGGCGCCGGCGATCGCCGCAGCCGCGCCAATCTGCTCCGCGGTCCACTCGCTGAAGCCGATGGCGCGCACTTTGCCCGCGCGCACCGCGCGGTCGAGCGCCATCATGGTCTCCTCCAACGGCGTTTCCTTGTCGTAACGATGGCACTGATAAAGGTCGATCGCATCCACGCCTAGCCGCTCCAGTGAGCGGTGCAGCTGCTTTTCAATCTGCGCGGAAGAGAGTCCGCGTTCGGGCTCGTCGCCCACCGGGAAATAGAGTTTCGTGGCGATCAGATAGCGGTCGCGCGGATAACTCTTGAGCGCCTCGCCAAGCACGCGCTCCGCTTCGCCCGCACCGTATTGATTGGCCGTGTCGAAAAGTGTGATGCCGTGGTCGAGCGCCGCATGGATGCAGCGGATGGCCTGTTCGCGCGCCACGCCGCCCGCCACCGTGAGCCATGTGCCGAAACTCAGCTCCGAAACTTCAAGCGGGCCGTTGCCCAGTTTTCTATACCGCACAGAATCTCACTTGTCGATCAGCCAGCTACTGATCCCTGTACCCTCGTCCCTGTCTTTACCCAATCACCTGCACGGTTCCCTTGCCGGCCAGTTCTTCCACGCGCTCCACCCATCCTCGATCGGCGGCGACGTTCATCCCTTCCGGCTCCAGAACCACGGCATACTCGCCCTTCTTCTCAAGTTGCAGCATCACTTTGCCGGGGCCCGGTGCAGCGTCGGCGGCGCTCTTGAGCGCGGCCAGCATCTCCTCGGTAGCGCGGTCGACGCTGATGCGGATGCGTATGCCCGTGGGCAGCTTCACCTGCACCTCTTCGAGCGCCTGCACCTGGCTGATGGAGATTTTGGGCGCGGCGTCCTCATCACCCATCAACATGCCGCGCACCAGCACCGGCACTTCCATCTTCAACTGTGCGGCCAGCTTCTCGTAATCGCGCGCAAAACAGATCAGCTCAACCTTGCCGGTCGCGTCTTCGAGCATGGCCTGTGCATACAGCCGCTGATCGCGGCGGCTCTTTTGTACGCGCAAGCCTTGCAGGATCCCGGCCACCTGGAGTTCGTCGGCCGGATCTTGCTGTCCGCCCCAGCGCCGCTCCGGCGGCTTGCGTTCGAGCGCCTCGGCGACTGTGATCACGCCCGCCAGGTTGCGCAACTTCTCGGCATACTTGTCCAACGGGTGACCGGAGACAAAAAATCCCAGCACTTCCTTTTCGTTCGCGAGCCGCACGCTCTCTTCCCAATCGGGTGCTGGCGGCAGTGAGTCGGCGTCGCGGCCGTGCGCAGGCGTTTCATCAAACAGCCCGAACAATCCGCTTTGCCCTTGTTCGGCGTCGCGTTGCGTCTTCTGCGCGCGTTCCATCGCTTTATCGATGGCGTTATTCAGCTGCCCGCGCGAGCCCAGCGAATCCAGTGCGCCGGCCTTGATCAGCGACTCGATCACGCGCTTGTTCATCACGCGCAGGTCGACTTTCTCGCAGAACTCCCAGAAGTTCGTAAAGCGCCCGCCCACTTCCTCGCGCGCTTTCAGGATCGATTCAATGGCATTGCCGCCCACGTTCTTCACTGCGGCCAGTCCAAAGCGAATGGCGTCACCGTGCGGCGTAAACTGTGCACCCGATACCTGCACGTCCGGCGGTTCCACAGCGATGCCCATTTCGCGGCACTCGCCGATGTACTTCACCACGCTGTCGGGCTTCGAGGTTTCTGACGTGAGCAGCGCGGCCATGAATTCCATCGGATAGTGCGTCTTCAAATATGCCGTCTGGTAGGCCACCCACGCGTACGCCGCTGAGTGCGACTTATTGAATCCATACTCCGAGAACTTCGCCATCTGCTCAAATAACTCTTCCAACGCCGCTTTCGGATGTCCCAGCTTCTGCGCGCCACTCATAAAGCGATCGCGCATCTTCGCCATCGCTTGCTGATCCTTCTTTCCCATCGCGCGACGCAGCAAGTCCGCCTCGCCCAGGCTGAAGTTCGCCAGCACCTGCGCAATCCGCATCACCTGTTCCTGGTAAACGGTCACGCCTAGCGAGTCCTTCAGAATCGCCTCAAGCTCCGGCAGCTGATACTCCACCTTGCGCCGCCCCCACTTGCGCTCGATGAAGTCGTCGATCATGTTCATCGGCCCGGGACGGAACAGCGCGTTCAATTGCGTCAGCTCTTCCACGGTGTCCGGTTTATAGCGCCGCAAAATGTCGCGCATGCCCGGCGATTCAAACTGGAACACGCCCGAAGTCAGTGCCGTGTGAAATACACGTTTGAACGTCTCCGGATCGTCGATGGGGATCATTTCGATGTCTAGCTTTTTCCCTCGCGTCTGCTCGATCAGCTTGACCGCATCGTTGATCACCGTGAGAGTCGTCAGGCCCAGGAAGTCCATCTTCAGCAGGCCCATCTTCTCCACGGCTTTCATGTCGTACGCCGTTACGATTTCATCGTTCTTGGTGCGGTTCAGCGGCACCAGGTCGATCAGCGGCTGCGGCGCGATCACCACCGCTGACGCGTGCACGCCCGCACCGCGCACCAGCCCCTCGAGCTTCTTCGCCGTATCAATCAGCTCACGCACCTGCTTGTCGCTGTCGTAGATCTTGCGCAGATCGGGCACATCCTCGAGCGCCCTGTCGATCGTCATGCCCACCGTAGCAGGCACCAGCTTGGCAATGCGGTCCACGTCGCCGTAGGGCATATCGAGCGCGCGGCCGCAGTCTTTGATCGATGCCTTAGCCGCCATGGTATTAAACGTGATGATCTGCGCTACCTGCTCGCGGCCGTATTTGCGCGTCACGTATTCGATGACTTCGCCGCGCCGGTTCATGCAGAAGTCCACGTCGATATCCGGCATCGTCACGCGCTCCGGATTCAGGAACCGTTCAAAGAGAAGCACATTCTGCAGCGGGTCGATGTTGGTAATTTCCATGACGTAGGCCACGAGCGATCCGGTCGCCGATCCGCGTCCCGGTCCCACGGGAATTCCGTTGTCGCGCGCGTACTTGATGAAGTCCCACACGATCAGGAAGTAGCCCGCGTAGCTCATCTGCTTGATCACATCGATTTCGTAATTGAGCCGCGCTTCATATTCCTCTGGCGTCGAGCGCCGAATGCCCCGTAGCTCGAGCTGCCGCACGGCCGTGTCCAGCCGCTTCTTCATTCCCGCGCGGCAAACCTCTTCAAAGTAGCTGTCGATGGTGTGACCCGGCGGCACCGCAAATTCGGGGAAGGGAGTCTCCACCTTATTCAGTTTCAGGTTGCAGCGCTCGGCAATCTCCATCGTCCGGCTCACCACCTCGGGCGAATCCTTAAAGAGCGCCGCCATCTCGTCCGCGCCTTTGACAAAAAACTGATCCGAGTCGAATTTGAGACGGTTGGTCTCGTGGATTTTTGAGCCCGTCTGCACGCACAGCATCACATCGTGCGCATGGCTGTCCTCGCCGCACAGGTAATGTGAATCGTTCGTCGCCACCATCGGGATGCCCAGCTCGCGTTCCAGGCGGAACAGGTCGGCGCGGATGTTTTTCTCCTGATCCAGCCCCTGGTCCTGAATTTCGAGAAAGAAATTTCCCTTGCCGAAGATGTCCTGGTACTGCTGCGCGACGCGAGCGGCTTCGGCGTAGTTGCTGACTTCGAGGGCCTCGCACAGTTCTCCGCTCAGGCAGCCGGACGTCCCGATTAATCCCTTGCAGTTTTCCGCGAGATACTTTTTGCTCACGCGCGGCTTGCGATAGAACCCATTCAGACTGGCTTCCGAGGTGAGCCGGATCAGGTTCCGGTATCCCTCTTCGTTTTCCGCCAGCACCAGCAGGTGGTTGTACTGGTCGTTGGGCGTATCCGCGCGGTGATCCTCCGCCTTGCACACGTAGAGCTCGCAGCCCAGGATGGGCTTGATGCCTTTGGCCTTGGCCGCTTCAAAGAAATGCACCGCGCCGTAGATGTTCCCGTGGTCGGTCATGGCCACGGATTTCTGGCCCAGCGCCGCCACGCGATCCACGAGTTTGTACACGTCGCACGCGCCGTCGAGAAGGGAATACTCAGTGTGCAGGTGGAGATGGGTGAATTCGGACATGGCTAGATTGATTCTAGTCGGCGCGCAGCTTGCGCGCGTCCCGGCCGGGCGGCGCAGCCTTGAGGAAAAACCGCTCGAATCTTATGCCCGTACCGCGACAGGGGAGCACAACCTCCAGCCGATTTTCCTCTTGCCAGACCGTCTTCGCCTCCTGTAATAGTCGCGACAGGAGGTTTTCCCATGACAAGAAGCAAAATCGTGTTGGGCTCCATCGCCGCCTCGGCATTCTTTGCGGGAGGCATGCTGGTTGGCCAGACTATGGTGACTGCGACGGCTCCGCCGAAAGTCACGTTGGGCGCAAATTTTCCAAACCTGCAAGCGGCGCAAAAAGCCATCATCGAGGCGTGGAATTCAGCGACCAAGACCCAGGAAGCCTATCCAAACAATCTCCAGGTCCGCAACGATATCAACATGGTAGGGAGATATCTCAATCAGGCAAACGATGAGCTTGAACAGGCAGCCAAAGACGAAAACGGCCATTAGGCTCAAATCCAGCGGGGGACTGGTACTCATGGGCCGGGCGGCCCACGCCTCGTGCGCCCCCGCCCCGCCATCCGCGCGCGCCCCGCGTCCCTCGCCTCTGGCGACATAGGAAAGCACGAAGCGGCCAACGACTGTGGGCATTCGCCCCTTGACGTCTATATGAACAAAAACTTTATCCGACACGAACTGAAATCGGGCGCCCCATCCTTGACGCATCTTCGCGAGGAAAACGATCGCGGCAAGGGTGGGACAACGGAATTCTCCGCCAACTACTGGTTGATTTGCAGGCGGGGATGGTGATGATGATGGTGATGGCGGTGGTGTACGACCACCACAACCTGCGTCTGCGCCGCATAGGGAACTGCGAGACAGAAGATGAGCACGAGTCCGAGCAGAATCTTTTTCATGGCTTAGTATGCCGCTGGGCAAATCTGAATACAGAGCTAATATGACCATTGCTCGCAAGCTCTGATTCGAGGAGGCTCAAATGGAGCCCGCAATCCGGCGGACCCCTCAATAGCAGCAAAATTCTTGTCTTTTTTGCTTGCGCCCCATCAAACCGCCGATATAATGTGTCTCCCGGAGATTAGATGTCTCCTGGAGGACTTCCTCGATGAAAGTACGTTCGATTGTTCTTGGCTCCATTATCAGCGCCGGCCTCGTTGCCGGCGGTTTTGCTCTCGGCCAGCCGGAGCGGGATATCAACCACGACCGGCATCCCAACCTGGCCGCAGCTCAGCGACTGATCGATCAGGCGTACCAAAGGATCAGCGATGCCCAGCAGGCCAACGAGTGGGACATGCACCACCATGCCGAAAAAGCCAAGGAACTGCTGGATCAGGCGAGCCACGAGTTGAAGGCTGCGGCCGAAGAAGCCAATCGCCACTAGGGCCCCTCTACTTCGCATCCATAGTTTGAGTGACCGGTCACTTGACCGCGTGGCGCTTGGATAGTTGCAGACGCCACCGCGCAGTAGTGCGCTTCAGCGAGCGGATGAGAGAAAGTCTCTGTGTCGGCCACTCTTTCGCGCGGCTCTGCCTCTCGCGCAGGGCGTTACCCTATCTGCGCTCGCCGTGGTTCAGGCCGTAACCGGCCCCGACGATCGCCCTATCCCAACCCGCAGCCCACGTCTCAGCCTTTCTGTAAGTGCCTGTTTCGCAGACTATAATCGTCCTTGCGAACCGGAATACAGGAGCTTTGACGATGCAACAGCACGGGTCAGGATGGCGGAGACGGGAGTTTTTGAAGGCGTGCGCGGCAGCCACGGCAGGGACGGTTGCGCCGTTCGGTGCATTGGCCGGAGCGGCCGAGGCGCTCGCTGCGGAAACGTCCGCTGCAAACAAGCAAACCGGCGCGAGCCCCATTG
>JBEKEP010000077.1:0-19479 GCA_050013775.1 Occallatibacter sp.
CGGCGTGTTTCGGGAGCGCCCATGTGCAATCCGACATCGGCCCACGGCACGATGCTTCCGCTCTTCACATAGACCGGAATGCGATCTTGAGATGCTGTCACGGATAGCTCGCCGCCAGCAATTTTCTCTCCCGTCCAGAAGTCGTGCCAAACCCCTTTGGGGAACACAATTTTGCGGCCGGGCTCGCCCGCGAAGAGCGGCGCAACCATCATGCGGTCGCCAATCAAATATTGATCGTCGACGGTGTAAAGACGCTGATCATCAGGACCGTCGAGCACCAGGGCCCGGAAAGGCGGAGTGCCATCCTCAGCGTAGCGATGGAAGGCGGCTTGCAAATAGGGCACGAGTTGCATTCTCCAGCCAATGATCTCGCGGCAGCGGGCTTCCAGTTTTTCCCAATTCTCAAGAAGTTCGCCGGCGTTGTTTTTGGCGCGGTCCAACTGCTTCCATGGAGGGCTCTTCATGTACCAGCAATCCACCTGGGCGAGCGGGGAGAAAATCACGCTCTGCAGGCGTCGAATAAGATCTTCTTCGCTGGCGGCTTGCCGCACCTCCGGGCACCACAGCAGTCCACTAAAGCCAGAGTTCACCAGTGCGCGAATATACTGCCGGTGATCGTAAAGGTCGCTATAAAGAACGAACGGATAAGGAGCAGCCAAAGCGCCGCTGGAGCGGACCAGGCCAAAGGTGGCCTGATTCCGCTTGCGAAACGCATCCCAAATCGCCATCTGGTAACGGAGGCCAAAGACACTGTGCATTTGTTCGCCGTCAACACCCGAAGGAAAGGAACTGCACTCGGGAAATGACCAGCCACCATTGCCGACGAAATCCGAGTTGTCGCATTCATCCAGCTTGAACCCGCTGATATCCATGTCGATCAGCGTCTTGCCGTGAAACTCGCCGAAGCGATCGCGCGCCTGCCGGCCGGCGAAGTCAGGAACGAGTCCGCCCCACACACCGTAGTTTCCCGAGCACGATTCGAGAGCCGGAAATAACGGCGATGCGGGATTGGTGAAGGCATGTTCCCACAGGTTGATCCTGTATTGCTGGCTTCGAGCTGAGCGGACAAAACTTGCCGGGTCAGGAAAACGTTCCTTATCCCATGCAAACGTGCAGGAGTAAGCATGAGACTGCCAACCGGGTTCGAGGCCGATGACGTCGCACGGAATTTTGCGATCGCGAAATTCGCTGGCCAGCGCCAGAGCGCTCTGCTGCGTCGCGCGAGCTTCATTCCTGTACCAGAAGCCGAGGCCCCACTCCGGCGGCACATGGCCACCTCCGGAAAACACGTTGTAGCGTTTGACGGCATTGAGCATATCGGGGCCGGCGAAGAAGTAGACGTCAACACCGGCCGCGTGCGGCACATCGACCACGATGGAGCCGGAATCACTCTCCTTCACCGTGTGCGTGTAATTGGGGTCGGGGTTGGCGCCGTTGCTTGATTCCCCTGCGGCAAGTGTGGGCTTCGGCTTGGCATCGCCGAAGTAGAACGTTGCGTAGCGCGCCGTGTCCACCAGGACGCCGAACCCCGCAGTCGTCACATAAAACGGAACGGGAGCGTGGGAATCGCCTGTGTCGCTTTTCGGATCGGCATTGACGCGCGCGATCTTTTTCTTGCCGCGTTGCGCAAACGACAATAACTGCAGCCCGAAGCCGAAGATCTGTTCACCGGGCTGCAACGGCAATTGAATCGTGCAACCTCGTGCTGTCCGTTTGCCTTCGATTTTGAACGAGGGCGCTGCATCTACGCGCGGGAGTTTCGCAAAGGCGTCAGTCTGTGGAGGCACGAGGCGACTGGATACGGGAGTGTAGCGTTCTGGTGTGCCGATGGTCGTCCGCCACACGCCAGGATGCACCTGCTTCCAGCCAGACGTTACAGATAAATCTTCGATGAGGGATTGTGCACCCACCAAACGGGACAAACCGGCCGCTGTTCCGCCAACCGCAAGCGCCTTGGCAAGAGTGCGGCGCGAGATCTTTGTTTCAGTACTCAAACTGTATTCTCCTTGCACTCAATTGAGAGTTGAACTGCCCGCGAATGATGAAACAACGTTTGCACCGCCCTCTTCCTTCACTGCGGCGACTCCGGCATTACTGAATCGCTGCAGACGGAGATGCATTCCGCGGTGAGGCGGGAATGAAGCGCACCAGGATGACGCTGTGCGCCAGGGCCGTAGCGGAAAAGCTGTTGGAAAACGAACCGAGATCATGCTGGCGCCAGACATCACGGGCCGTTTGCTCTTCCGTCAATCCGAGTTCCTTCCAATCTACGGAAATGGAGCGAGGCTCGGTGGTCAGGTTGAATAAGCCAACTGCCAGTGATCCGTCGTCGAGCGGTTTTTCCAGGATGAACTCATTCTCGGTCTTGCGGACGATCACTCCCTGTTTGCCAAGGGAGTCCTGATCGATATCGATCACCTCGGAATTGCATAAAACATTGAGGGAAAACTCATCCAGCTTGGTCATATCGCCGGAAAAGATGAGCGGCGCAGCCATCAAAGACCACATCGACATGTAGCTGTATTGTTCCTCGCGCGTCAACGAAGTGAGGCGGGCGGGAGATGCGATATTCGTGGCGTCGCCGACAGTGCCAATGAGAACGTAATCGGGATCGTTCCATCCGCCCGGCCCGGAATAAGCGCTGAGCGCGGCGTTGGCGAAGCCGGCTTGATAGAAACCCGGCAGTGAACTACCGCGCATCACTCCGACATCACCAGTCGTGCGCCACGAATTCCCGCCGACCTGCTTGCCCCATTTCCACACGTCTCCGTTGCCATACTGGCACATATTGAAGATGACGTCGCGATTCAGGCTTCTCAGGATTCCGCCCATTTGGATGTAGGGCTGCTGCAGATCTTCCAGCGTCTTGCCCTTGGCGACTCGGCCATAAGTGCACCAATCGTACTTGAGCAGATCGAAGCCCCATTCTGCGAACTGATGCGCGTCGGCGTCCTCGTGCCCATACGACCCCTCGAATCGCGCGCAGGTCATCGGTCCGGGAGAGGTATAGATGCCGGTCTTCAGCCCCAGCGAGTGAATGTAACTTGTCAGCGCGCGCATATCCGGAAAGCGCGCGTTAGGAAGGATGTTTCCTTGCGCGTCGCGCGCCGGTCCTTTCAGTGCTGGGTCATTCGATGCCGGTTTTCTCGCCCAGCAGTCGTCGATATCGACAAACTGATATCCAAAATCCGCCATACCGGAGGCAATCATTGCCGACGCCGCGTTGCGCACATCGATGTCGGCAATGTGCTCGTAGTGCGTGTACCAATCGTTCCAGCCCATTTGCGGCGTTAAGCCAATTGTGTCGCCGACCACAATCCTCAGAGGGCGGGTATCTTTGCCGAGCGCATTTGCAACTTGCAGAGTTACCGTATACTCGCCCGACTTTGCAGGCGCATTGCCGGTGATGATGCCAGACCGCCGGTCCAGTTTGAGCGAGCGGGGAAGGTTCCTGGCTGCGTACCGCATGGGCCGGTTTCCCGTACAGGGAATGCGGTACAGGAATGGGTGGCCTGGCCGCGCGCCGTAAACCCTGGGGCCATTCAGGTGAGGGGTCTCCGGCGGTTTTGGCGTCCGCAGGTCCGATGCCTGCTGGCCCGATCCGGCCGACGCTCCCGCAACGAGCGCGATGAAAAGCACTGCCCATCCTATGGTGAAACGAAGATTGATGATGTCCAACATACGAAGAAGTGCCGGCACGAAATTCGATCTAGCTCCAACTAGTCTCAACATTTTCAACCTTTCGACCAAGCGAGATAAAGCCGCCTCGCCGCGACGCTTCACCCAAAACGCGCCCTAATTGCGGGTCGCCCGTTTGACGACCACCGCGAGTCGATGCGGTGGGATCGAAATCTGCAGCGGCAGAGCGGCATGGCGATCTGGCAGATCCGGCGATGCAACGACGACGTCCCCGCTTGCTCCATCGATACTGACCGTCGCGGTTTCTGGCGTGTCGCCAAAGTTGACGATGACGCTCGCGACATCCTTATTATCCGCATCCATGGATTTGAAGACGGAATAGCGGATATCCGGTCCGCCCTGGACGGTTGCGCCGAGCATGTCGTTAAATCGCCCGAAGAAGAGAAGATCCCCAAACTCCTTGCGAATCCTGATCAGATCGCTCACGTATTCCGCCAGAGGGCGGGTCAGCGGTTCATCCGCAGAATCGTTATAGTGCCGCGGCGCAAGATCCCAAACCAGACCGTAGCGCATCCCGTTATTCATGGGATTGATGTCGCCGGGGCTTTCCCCGAAGATCGTTGCTGTCCATTCAGGAAATGTGTAGCGAAACGCAGTCGAGTCCATGTCGACAGTTCCCATGCGCATATAGGTGACGTCGATATAGGGCAATAGGCGATCGAACCACGCCTCGGAGGCGATGGAGAAATTGGGATTGATCGCTCGCGCTGCGGGGATCAGTTCCTGAAAGGTCTCTATCAAACCCTGCGGCAGAGATTTATCCGGAGAAACGGGAAGATGGGGATTAAAGTCGAGTTCGGCTAAACTGTTTGTCTTGTCGAACTGGAACCCGTCTGCGCCTTCCCGAACCAGTTCGAGATATTGGTCGATCAGAAATTTCCTGTACTCGGGATGCGCCGGACTGACGAGCGTCATGTACGATCGCGTCAGCCCCGAACGCGCGCTGATCGTTCCCTCTCCCCAACCCAGCAGCTGCAAGTCCGGCGCCCAGCGGCCTTCAACAGCAAATTGCTTCAAGTAGTCGCGGAACAGGGGCGTGGCCGTGTCGGCGAATTGAACATTGGAAAAGATCAGCGGATGGACTCCGAGGGCGCGTATATCCGCCAGCGCTTTTTTGAATTCTTCCGGAGTCCCGAGACGCGGATTGGGCCGGTACTGCGGATACCCGCGATCGATTCCACCCATGTCCCAGCCCAAGATTTCAAATGTCGTGATCCCATACTTTTTGGCATCCGCGGCCAGCTTGGGCAGCTCATCGAAGCGATGCACGACAACGTCTTCGCTGTTCGAGAGGATGATCGATTGCCAGGCGTTCTCTTTGCGCAGCCAGTCCGGAGGACGGTCAATCTTGAAATGCTGATCGAACCACCCGCGATAGATTTTGCTTGCGGCGTGCCAGTCACCGTTGTGAACCTGCAGTGCAACGGGGCCAGCGCGGAACGTACCGTGATTGACATACGGGAAGTTCACCCAGCCCGTGGTGATGCCGATCGGCTCTCCCTGCGCATCGGCGCGCGTGGGCCAGCTATCCTGCACGCTGGCGCTCCGGGAGAATGGCCGCAGTTCCACTTCGAGCAATGTGAGCCGGGTTTCAACATCCTGGTTGGCATAGTAGTAGCCAAGGCCGGCTTTGGGGTTATACACGTCCATCCAGCCCATTTGCATCGTGCCGGGATAGGTAAACGCACCGGCATCGTAGCGAATGCCCAGATTCCCGCCACCATATCCGCCACCGTGAAAGCGCGAAAAGAGACCCGGCGCAAGATTCGAGGTCCAGCTGGGAACGAGCGACTCGGTATCCATGCGGTTTGCGATGCCCTGCTGCCCGCCTACAATTCCGTACATCACCTCGCTGATTTTTCGATCGGTGGGGTTGTCCACTTCGATCGAAAAATGGATCTGCTCTCCGGCGATCTGGATGCGGTAACGAACTGCGAGAGGGACTGTTTCTCGCGCGTTCCTGAGAGAGTCGTAGGTGCACAGGACACCGTTGGGCGTCACTTCGACCCTGCTCACTTTCTGGTCGCGGCTGTTGAAGTAATTCCCCTCGTAGCCTTGCTGCGGCAGTACGATGCGGAAGTTCTCTCCCAGTTGCGGCTCACCGATCACTTCGAGATCGGGATTCCTCCAGCGCACGCCAATCAGATCTCCGCTCTTCTCCGAGATACGAAGCACAGCAAGCGGAGTATCGACTGAGCGCGTCTGCGCCGGCAGGTGTGCCGACACGGCACAACATAACAGGGTGGCCAGAACCGATCCTGCCCGGCTCAATGCCGCCCAGCGAATGGAAGACACGGGCGAAAATAAACCGCTTGTTATTTTCTTCACGATTGCCCCTTTTCGATCATGCTTGCTCCATGATCACCGCGGCAGACCGAGGGGGAATCGTGACCGAGCCCGAGGTTGGCCGTCCCTCCTGTTGCTCGGGCGACGCCACCACGAGGCTGCCGGGATTCGGCAGATCCACCTTGGCCGTGATGGTTTTGTCGTACTCCTGATTAATGACAACCACCGCGCGTTTACCTCCGCTCGCAACAAAAACCGAATGACGATGCTTTCCGTCCGAGGTTACTGCTGCGCCGAGCGAGTCGCGGAACTCCGCGTCCCACAAGAGTGCCCTGTACTTGCGCCGCAATGCGTCGATTTTCTTGCCGTACTCGAGGGTGAGCGGAAAGTCCGTAACGTGTCCCTTGAAGTTGAACGGCTCATAGCTGATGATGTACCGGTTCAGAAGAATCAGGTTCAGCATCTCGCGATCGTCCATGCCGGTAGCTGCAGCCATCAGCGGCGCGCGGGAATCGATGTAACGACAGACAGGCAGTGAGCTGTTATCAATCCGGAAATACGAAACTGGGTACTGCTGCAGCAGCCATTCACTGGGCGCTTCGCCGGCGAAGACGAAATCTGGGTCCACTTTGTCAGCGGCCGCGCGCAACTGTTCGGCCAGTGGCAAGTCTCCGGCATACAGATAACCCGGGCCGGGATAGCCGTGGTCGTTACTGAACGAATAATCGATCGGGCCATGCCAGCAGACTTCGTCGTGGAGCCAGCCCGCCGCGCCTAGATTCACGATCTTCTCGAACTCCCTGGTTGCAATGTCGCGATAGGCCTGGCATTGCACATCCATGATGTAGCGTCGCCTGTTATTGATGCCCGCCAGTTGCGTGGGCGTTGTGTAACTGTAACCGCCGATCTCGTAAGGAATTCCGTATGGATCGGTGGCAGCGTATTTGTAGAGCTCGGTTTTGCACCACTCGGTGGTGCGGTCGGCCCAAACCGGTTTGGCAAACAGAATCATCTTCACGCCCTTGCTGCGCGCGTGAAGAATCGCCTGATGCAGTTCCTCCCAAGTACCCAGGCCGGGATCAGTATCGAGACAGGGATCTCCACCATCCTGACCGCCGATTTGCCAACCGACTAATTGGATAGCCGTCACGCCGTTGGCTGCACACTCGTCGATATACCTGGGAAGTTCGCGATAAGGAATGGCGAAGTCCTGCTCTGCGCCATCAATTTGTAACTGCAGCCACGAGTGCACATCCTTCGTCCAGTCGGCAACGTGGGGCTGTTTGAACCATTGCGCGCGCCTCTTTTTGTACACGTCGATGCCGCCGTGCCAGTCGCCGTCGTAAGTGCACATGCTGACGGGCGCCGTCTTTTTTGTGGAGTGCGGCTGAACATACAGGAAATGACAGCAGCGATACTCCAGATTCACATCGAGCCCTGACAATTTGTTCTGTTCCGGCAAGATGTTGTCGAGCGACTCCACAACGCCGGGATGTTGTTCGAAGGTAAATTCCAGAAGATAAGGCTGGGTGGGATCGCTGATCTCTGTATAGATTCCCTGCTTCTCCGCCTGAATCAGGCAAAAGAGGCTTTCCTTCGATTCGATAGACTTGGTGGGGAAGTTCACGCCCCAATAGCCCTTTGCATTGTTGAAGTTCGGATGAATTTCATCCACGACCAGGTTTGCGTACCACATGTGATCGGCTTCCATCTTCTCGCCCTTTGCCGGCGGGTTGAGGTCACCGAAATACGGGTAATCGATCGTTTCCACCGTCAACGAAGAACCATTCACAAGTGTGGCCGCGAACGCCAGCACGCCATTTTCAAGCTCTACAGCGGCCGAAAGCGTCAATGGCACCACGCCTCCGTGCTCGCTCACCGGATCTTTCCAAACGATCTCCACGCGCTTCGCGGAGACCTTCTCCACTGAAGCGGCGCGCTGTTTTTGTCCCACGACGAAGTTGGCACGTTGCTTGGGCAGGGGAACCAGAAGGCGAAACGAAACGCCGAGTTCGGGACGCCGTTCGATCATCCACTGCGTCGATTTGCGCACCATGCGCGTCAATGCGCCGGAGGCTCTGTCGAATGCGACGAGCAGTTTGTCGTCCTCGAGGACGATCTCGTTGGCACCGGCTCGGTTTTCCTGCGCATACAATCCGGCGTTGCTCGCCATCGCCCCAATGGCGCTTATGCTCGCCAGTTTGTTAAAAGTTCTCCTGTTCATTTCGCGCCTTCCTGAAACTGTACCTTTTCGTTGCCGACTGCCCACTTCAACGTGTCGTAGAGTGGCTGAGCCGGTTCGACTTCTGGATTTTCCCACGCCACGGAGATGGCCAGAATGCGAATGTTGTTGTCCTTCGGCAGCGTCAGCGTCCTGGCACGCGGCGGCAATTCCATTGAATACGCGAACAGATAGCTGTACTGATACGGCTCGTTGAGTCCGCCGGGAGTGTGGTGATGCGAGGCATACCACGCCAACGTGGCCGTCTTAATGTAGCCGCGGGCCAATCCAATGTAGTCCTCAGGGTAGCGCGGCGACCAGTTGGGTGAACCGCGGTACGTGATGTCATTCCAGGTGGCATGATTTGCTGAGACTGCCCAGTCTTTGCGAAGGGGAACTTGATGCGGCGGATCGCCGGCCAACACCGTGTCGGGCGCGGGCTTCCAAAGGCGCGTGTCCCATTGGCCGATGAAACCGCCCCAATCTTCAACACTGAACCGCCGAGTGAGCGCGCCTGCCTGAAAAACGGCTTTTTGATCGCTATCGTCTGAGGCAGCCAGCAGGTACACCCTGTTGAAGTTGCCGGCGGGAAGCTCGATGGTCTGGCCCTGTGCGATCACGGCATCGGGTTTACCCGTGGCTGCTGGAGCCAGATGAAATCTGACGCCGTTGAAATCCAGGTCTGCCGGCAGCATCTCAGCCGGGAGTGCATCGCCCTTGCGGTCGAATCCACCGATGGATTTCGTATCGTCGTTGCTCGCGGCCGCGAGATCGTACTGAAGAGCGACAGGCTCGGACGCCACAGGCCTGATCTCAACCGGAGGCGCGCCCAGACGCAGCGCGAAGCTGCGGGGCTGATATGGAGTAAAAGAAGTTTCGAGCTCCCCTCCGGTGATCGTCGCCGGTCCGACGGGCAGCTCCTGACCGTTGACTTCGCGCGCCGAGACGATGGGCCCTGCGAACCTGACCTTGACGCTCGGCGCATCGTGGCCATCCAGCTCCACCAGGCGCAGAATGAACTCATCACTCATCTCGCTTTTCTTGAGAGCGAGAATGCGGATGCGCGGATTGTCGATGCTGACCAGCGAAAAACTGCGGCCGAGCGCGCCTGCATGCCGGTCGGTGGTAAAGGCCGCCAGCGGAGTGCTCAGGCGATACGCTTGCCAATCAGTTTGGCCCTGGCGCCAGTCGCCCGCGTGTCCCGCAAGACCAAAGAGAATTTCGTGTCGTCCCCAATCCTGATTGAGCTGGTCAGGAAAATTGCCGCCGGGCCCGGGCAAAGGAGCTCCCGGCGTACGCATCAACGTGAGCCGGATGGTTTGGTCATCGCGCTTGTCGGAGCCATTTTTCACGTCGGTAAGAATGGTAGCGCCGTATGCGCCGCTCTTGTCAGTCAGATCGATCCAGTGATGCGTCGCAACTTCGAATTGGCGATCGAAGGCAGTGGGCCGTTGGACCGTGCCGATCTCCCAGTTGTAGGTGGCCATCGGATTGCTGGCCGAAAGCGGAAAGACTGCCTTGAGATTTGCGGAAAGGGTTCTCCAGTCGATGACGTCGCTGAACTCGACGCGATTGCCTGCGTCACCCGCGGCGAGACGTACGGTCTGCACAAACGTGGATCCTCCGGTTTCGCGCGAAACCTCGATGGCGACGCGTGCCGGGCCATTCTCGACGATGCGTACCCTGGCTGGGCCGCCAACATACGCGCGAGGGGCGGCCTGCTCCTGATCGAAATCCATGTTCCAGGCCGGCCATTGCTGCGGCGCATCGTTGGAGATGGCCAGCCGAACCGGCGCAGAGAGAAGCTCCTTGTTGAGCGATTTGTCAAAGATGCTGTTGACGTCGCCGGCGGCATTGAGTGTGACGCGATAGCGCGCATTTTCAAGAGACGATGGCGTGACCTTCATCTCCGCTGAAGTCTCGGGCGCGGCAGCAGCGCGGACTTCATAGACCGCGTATCCGACGGAGGGCGTCCTGGCCGCAAAGATCACTTTGCCGTCTTCACGTTGCGCAGGAACTTCCTTGCCGTTGGAGTCCAAAACCCTCACAGCCTGCGGCGTTCCATCGGGAAAGTGCACCTCTGCCTCGACCACATCCTCACGCGGAATGTTGAGCGAGTTGTAGACCACGATCGGAATGCCCTCAGTTTGCGTGTTCAGCGCGGACGCTACTGCTTCGGTGGCGCTGGTGAGCACGTCGGCAAACTGGTTGAGCGCGATGACTTCGTCATTTTGGGCGAATTGGTAGGCACGCGGAGTGGAAGTGCCCGCGGCAATATCGTGAAACTGCCCGCTCATCACCAATGTCCATGCATCGTTGAGGCGCTGCTGGGGATAGGTCCTGCCGCCCATCCATGCCGCCGCAACCGAGGCTTTTTCCGCGCCGTCGGCGAGGATTTCGTTCTTGCGGTTCCAGCGTTTGAGATAAGCCTCGGAAGTCAGCGAGCCGGCGGAGTGATTGATTAACTCGAGATCGCCCTTGTAGCGTGGTAATTTCGCTTGCATCTCAGGCTTGATATCGAGAAACATCTGATCGGCCGCCGTTGAGAGAACACGAACGGGACCATCGCCGACACGGACTGGATCGTCCTGAGAAACATTTTCTGGCCCCGGTAACGCGTGGGCGCCGGAAGGCTCGTAAGGAGGTGGGGGGGCGATGGTCCCCTGCGTAACCATGGCCTCAAGAAATTTGACCGTTTCTTCGTCGGTAGCGCCGCCAATGTCACCTGTGCCGATGTAGTGATAGTCGGCGTAAACGCCAGTCACCTTGCCGTCGATCGCGATGCGCGAAACCCAGTCTGTCAGACCAGAGGTCGCGCCGAAGACCTCGGCGGGTTTGGAGCCGGCTTGCGGAGGAGGAGGCGTTTTGCTCAGGTCGTAACGAATTCCGTCGACATATGCGAGTGGGTTTAGCGCGGCCATGACGGTTTCGCCATCCGGCCCTTCCCAGATGCCTACATTGAATGGAATGCCGGCGGGAGTCTTTTCCGGTGACTCCGGGCCGCCGACGATGGGCGCTGGCTGCCAGTCGGAGTTCAATTTTTGCGTGGAGAATCCCTTGATACCGGAATGCGCCAGGATGGTAGGCAGCGATGCTGGAAATCCGAAACAGTCGGGTAGCATGTATTCGGCGCTTGCCTTGCCGAATTCTTTGCGATAGTAAGTATTGCCATAGAGAATCTGGCGAATGATCGATTCCGCACTGGGCAGATTGACGTCGCCCTCTTCGACCGACGAGCCGGCCGGAAACCAGTTGCCCTTGGCGACGTACTGCTTCAACTGTTCGTAGTCGGCGGGATAGTACTCCTTCATGAGCCGGTAGCGATTCGAGCCGGTCCAATTGAAGACATAGTGGGGATACTTATCTATATAGTAGAAATTCACCTTGAGCGTCTTGAGCATGTATTCGCTAATGACCTGCGGAAATTCCCAACGCCATTGCGTATCGAGATGTGCGTACGGAACGACATACAGGGTAGGCTGTTTTGTAATGTCCGGCGCCTGCATCGTCTGCGCGTAAGCGGTGAACACGAACCCTGCTGATACCGCGAGCAAAAAAGTTTTGAATGAATGCGGCATGTCTACCTCGTGGTTGAAATAAGATTGAGCGATTCCATTTTTCGGCGTTTCCTTCCATCAAAGACAGGCCTGCCGCCGGTAGAGCGATGTCTGCCGATATTTTTTCGGGATGAGCCCCGCAGTACCATTACTGGTTCACGCAAGTTCGATGACCCACTTTCCGCTTTCAGTTGGCGCAACTGATGTGAGCAGGACGCGATAAATGGTTTTACCCCAACGCTCAACCAGCCAATCATCGGTGAGATCGATTTTTTCGATGGCGGGAACAATCAGCGTCGCATCGTAACTGAGAGTCACGTCACGAGTCGATTTCCCGGCAGCGATGAGCACGACCTTTCCTTGCGGGCCCTGCGTGGGAATGCGCGGAGTCATGAAGGAAAGCTGCACTGGAACTTTTTTCTGCAACTGGAAATCTTCACTCAGGCGGATGCGGTCTGCCATACGATCCAGCGTTAACGTGCGAATCCAGCGGATGATGCCGGCCTCCTGGGGATAGGCAGTGCCAAGATTCATCGTGACCGTGGCTCGGGAATCGTCGGCGGAATACTGACCGTCGCTGGCGCGGTACTCCGGCTTCGCCGCGCTCTGCATGACGCCTCCGACAGTGGGCAGGTTGTGATAGGCCGACTGCACCGAGAATTTGTAGCGCGCCGCGGTGTACGCCTCGGGGCCAATGTCTACGAAGACTGGGTCGCCGTCATGGAAGACGATAAAACTGCCCGAGTCGTTATGACCATGCGCCCGTTGATTGGGAGCGGCCTGCATGGCCAGATAAAAGCCCTCGGCGCTACCCTCCCTGGTTCTCGCAGTCATCAGGTCGAGACTGGGATACCACGAGTCGCGCCCCAGTGCGTCGTTCTTTTCAGCGGCAAGCGCGGCAGATGCGATGAAAATATCCGGAATCGATCTTGCCAGCCGCCCCTGCCCCTCGGTGAGGACTCCATTCTGAACCCCGGCCACAGTGGTATTGAGCGCGCCGAAATCCCGCAGTATCTTATCGCCAACCATAGCTCCTATGCGAAAGAGGTTCTCTCCATAAACGTCCATTTTGGACGGCGCGTCGCCGTAGTTCACGAAGAATGGACCGGCAATATGAACATCGACAATGTAGTGGAGCATTTTGTGGACGAATGGATCGGCGAGGGGATCGCCTGCTCCTCCCGTGGCGGAATGAAGCAAGGTGCAGCAGTCAAAATAACTGCCGGGCGAAACGTTCCAGTAGCCGGGACCCTCTGCGCAGCAGGCATCCGGCGAATAATCCTTGAGATAGTCATCGACACTACGGCAGATTTTGAGGATGGCAGCCTTACGCCGCTCCGGATCGGGCTCGAGCAGCAGATTGGCCGTGAGCCAGTTCGAGTCGATCCAGCTTGTCCAGTTTCCCAAATGGCGCACCTGGCCTTGATTTTCGTGGAACATCCATCCGAAATCATCGCGCGTGAAGGCAGGATCAAGGAGGCGTCGTTTGACCTCGTACCGGATGCGGGGCGTGATCATCGGGTTCACCTTATCGAGCTCGGCTCCGAGCAGATAGTGAATCCACGACATCGAGGATCCGGTGTCACCGGTAAAAAGATCGACGATCGGCTCTTCCACATCGGGCAAACCGGAACTGGGATGTACTTTTTGAAACCCGAGGTGGGCCGGAAGACCCCAAAAGGTTTCTTCGCACTCCAGCCAGATGCCGTTGACCATCTCGTCGAGAAAGCGGCCCTTGCCTTCAATGCATTCGCCGAGCACGAGGTCTCCGAGCCGGGTGCGGCGCGCGAAATAGTAACGCTCAAAGTGCGAGCGATTCCCGTTGCGCTTGTATTCGAGAAAAACCGAAGCCGGGAATGACTCCCACGGCGCGCCGGTTGCTTTTTCGGCGCGGGCTATGAGCGCGTCTGCGAATTCTTTGGGAACCTGCTGCCACGCTTCGCGCTCGGCCGCCTTGGGGTAGGGATGCCAATCCTTCGCGGAGATCAGAGTCCTGGACAACATCTCCGGCGTGAACGTGGAAACGAACAGATCCTTTGGCTTCTCCGGTAGGCCCACGCTTACCGGCTTGCGGCCCGCGGCTCCCACTTGTTGCGCTGCCATGGTGAAGGGCAGATGCGCGCTGCCCAGCAGAGCTGCGGCGCCCGTGATCATCTCTCTTCGATTAATTGCCGTCATATCGATTGCTTTATCCCTTCGTAAAGTGCAGAGAATTTGCTTTGAGTGAGGCGCCACATAATCACGGGAAAGACGCTCCTCGGAAATCGCTGTGCCAGGTGGACCCCGCTTGCCGCAGAGGAACAGCAAGCAAGGCGTAGTAGTTGTCGACCAGAAAGCCTTCACCGCCCATGGCAGTTCCGTCCCAGCGACGCCAGTCGTAGGAGCGGCCCTTCGCGTCGCGTCCTTCAAAACCGCAACGGCCGTATTCTCCGAGCATGGCGAAGAGAATTCGATCGGCTTCCTCCTTGCGGCCCAAGTCGTAAAGCGCAGCCAGCGTGAAGAAGGCAAAACAGCCGGTGGCCCCACCGTTTTCGTAGTTCTGGAAGCCATCGGCGTTGTCGGGCAGCACACCGCCGCCGAATCGAGCGTCGGGGGTTTTGTGCACGTAATCGTCAAGTGCAACGGTGATCAGGTTGCCGGGCAATCCCATATTGAATTTGTCGTAACCGACGTCTTTCATCTTGGCGAGTAGTTTGTCCATGATGTCGTTGGCTTGCGGCTTCTCCACTAACCCGTAATGGATGGCGATGCCGTTGACCCAAAGAAAGTAATAGTCGTGGAGTTTGCCGTCTGCGCTGCGCCAGCCGCCGAGAACGCCGGTCGCGGGATTCAAGAAACGCTGGTAGTAGGCGCGGCGCAGTTTCTCCGCAGCGGCCTTATAACGCGCTGCATCAGCGGATTTGCCGAGCTTCCCTGCCATGTTGGCAAGGCCTCGAAGTGCGCGAAAGGCAAGCGCGTTCCCGTACGCATCTTCGTGCCCGAAGCCGATAGTGTCCCACCAATTCGACGGCCGGACCATGGGAAAGCCGTTCGGCCAGATACCGGAGTTGCCGCTGACTTTGTATTCGAACAGGCCATTGCTGTCGCTATCGGTAGCCAGCATGGATTCGGCCCAGCCTCGGATGCCTTCATAGTTTGCGGCGAGCCACTTATCGCTACCACCTGCGCGTACACAGTCGGCCGCGGCGATCAGCAAGGACGGAAACGTGTCCGAAGATGGCGTCGGAAAATTACCCGGCATCGCCAGTCCGTATGCGGTCCCACCGGCCAGCACTCGATCCAGGGTCACGCGCACCAAGTCGAGAGCCGTCAGGCCTTCGGCCAGCGGAGGCGTCGATGCCGCGATATCGCCAAATTCGTAGTAGCAGAACGCGCAGCTTGTGCTGGCGATGTTATTTGCCAGGACGCCATACGTTGGATTCAGTTGCAGGATATTCAGCCAATTTCGGCGGAACGCGTCGAAGCGGGCATCGTCGGCGATCCCAGGAACATCGGGGTAGATCGCCGTCACATCCAGCGTGTAGACCACGCGCTGGTGCTCGAACGTCGCTCCGGGAAACATGAGTGTCGCAATAGGCTGGCTCCGCGTGGACTGGTACGTCAATCCAAGATCGGGAACATTGGCGGTGATGCGCACCGAACCCTGGCCCGGAAAGTGCATGAGCGCAGGAACTGCGAGCAGGTTATCCCGTTTGAAAATCCCAAGCACAGTACTGTGAACCTGCGGCAGGCTGAAGCGAAAGATCATGGGAACGGGATCGATGCCCGGCGACCATTTCGATGTCAGGACGATCCTTTTTCCGGTGAATTCAATCGCCCATTCCGGCACAGCATTCTGATTCGCTACATTCGAACGGTATTCGACGCGAAGAGTTTCACCGGATGTGGAATTCGACGCTTTGAAGCCGGAACTGGAGCTTTTTGCGTCGACGATATTGGCGCCGCGCCGGCCTTTTCCCAGCCCATCGATGCTCAGCGCCGTAAATTCGGGAGCGTCGCTGGACAACTCCGCCCATATGCTATCCGATGTGAAGCGAAGTCCACTCGTTCCGTTGGCCGCAGGTTCGTTTGCTGAAGCCACGCCTTCGAGAAGCGACGGAACGAGCGTCCACGCTGCCGCGCTGGTGATCGCCGACTTCAGGAAATCTCTACGTCCATCCATTCTTCCCGCTCTTCTCCGCGATCTTCGATCCTGCGGTTCCGCAAGGCATCAGACAACGCCACGATTGCGACAAAATGAACCGAAAATTACGCTCACCCATCCGCCACGTTATTGCGCAGAACGTTGTTTTTTGCCACAACACCCTGATTCGGCTCCATCCACGTCTGCTGCGCGATACCTGCGCGACCGTTGCCCTCGGCAAGACACCCCCCCACCGCCACCTGCCGGCTTTCGGCGATCATCACGCCGTCGAGCGCATTGCGCGTGATCTCGCAGTCGTGCATCGTAACCTCGTGCCCGAAGATCACCGCAACCCCGTGCCCCCACATTGAATCGGCAAACCGCGACCCGCTGATGGCAACGTGCGAAACATGATTCATCTTCAGGTTGTGGTTCTTCCCGGGTCCCGGCGGCACCATGCCCCCGCTCCCTGAGAAATCGCAGTTGACAACATTTACCTGCTCGGCCCCAAACAGCTCCACCGCGCTGCAGGTACAGTTGCGGACGGTGATGTGTTCGAACTTCAGGTTGCGTAAGACGGCCGTCTTATCGCTCCGAAACACAATTCCCGAGCGAATCGGACCATGTGCCAACCGCCGCCGGCCTACGTCGGAGTTCGGATCGCGCGAGGCCGCAGGCGCGTCTCCGCCTTCAATCACAAAATCGCGAAGCACGACGTCGTGCATTTCCAACTCGGCATTCGCAATCGCCGCCTCGCCTTTTCCCTTTACTGGGTCAAGGAACAGCTCGCAATCGATGCCCGTTCCCGCGATGGTGATCCCGCTCGGCAGCTTCAAGGTAGCCGGCAAGATATGCAATCCCGCCGCTAGACTCAGCGTGCCGCCGCCGTTCGCCTTCAGCTTGTCCAATACATCCTGGATCGATTCGCCCGGCGCAACGGTAACGGCCGCAGCCATTCCAGCGCCGGTTGGCTTTGCCTGCGCTCCGGCCAGAACTGCGATCTTCGATGGTTGCGGAGCTGCTTTTAGAATTGCGGGAGCCTTGCCGCCATCGCCGCGAAACATCGTGGCCACGCTGTGCGTGCGTAGCACCTTCGCCGCTGCCTTCTCGGTGTAAGGCATCGCGATGTGTTTCTCGTAGCGAAAGTGCTGCAGGATGACATGATACGTGTCGCTGAATCTTCCCCGCGTCTCCTGGCTTGGCTTGCCATACGCGGGTACATCCTCGCCCAGCATGTAACGCGCGGTGTATTCGAACCCCAGCGCCAGCCGGTTGTCGGCCTCGGCAAAAAGATCGACGCCCTGATTCCACGCTGCTACGCAGGTTTGCGCCAGGTATGCAAGCCCGAGTTGCACGTGTCCCTGATCCCTGCAGGTTTCTTCGCACTGCCCGCTCGGGTAAATGTAATGTGTGATGCCGCTGTTCACAGGACCGGTGCGAAAATGCCGGTAGACCGACTCCATCAACTGGTGATCCTCGCAGAAGATGCCGATCGCCAGTAGCGTATACATGATCGCTGCGTCCCAGTTGCCGTTTGCCTCGGGATAAAACATCCGCAGCAGCGGCACATACACCGTGAGCAACATGCGCTTGAATTGTTCCTGCGACCGCGTGCTCCATCCGGGATATGTCGCGCGCAAAATCTCTGCCGCATTGCAGAACTGGCCGCCGGTCCAGCCCGCCAGCAGCATGGCATCGTTCTCGAAAAAATCCGCTAGCGTACCCGACCACGCGTCAAAGATTTCTATCGCTTTGCGCGCGTGCGCCTCGTCGTGGGTAATGTACCACTGCAGCGCGTGATTTTCCGCCGCGCTTGCGCTCTGCTGGAGTTCCATTCCGCCGCTGTCGCCGGCATCGTAGGCCCCGCGAACCACATGCGCAAAGGGCTGCGGCTTGAAATCGAGCGATGCGACGGCCCCCGTGAGCCACACGCTCCACACAGATCTCCAGGGCTCCTCGCCGGCTTGGATCTTCGCCTTCATGAACTCGAGGTCGGCCCGCGTCTGCAGAATGCCGGGATGCACGATGGGCCTGTGAGCCCCTGGCGCTGGCGCCGCTTCGTCGCGATGCGTATGGCTTGCAGGAGTTGGCGACTGCCCCAATCCCGGAAATGCGGCTGCGACGAGACCCGCGCCCGATTGTAAAATAAGCGTCCGTCTTTTTATCCTCATCTTCATATCCCGTCGCCGTGCCGCTTAAGTGGGCTCCTTACGCAGGTTTCGCGGGCAACCCGGAAGCCCTGTGATGCACGTGGCCGCGGCTTGCATTCGATCAAGCCCGTTCCGGAAGAGACAATCAGGGTTCGCCGCCAGCACCGCTCTTTCAACCGGCATTTAGGTTCCTCAATTCGCCGGCAGTGACTGTGGCCACGCGCCTTGAATCAACGTGGCAACTGACCGCGCTTCCGATTGACTGGTGTCTCCCGGCTCTGGACGCAGATTCTCCATGAGCTGGTTTCGTAGGAGGATCGTTTCCGACACATTATCCGTGTGATCGCATTCTTTCCAGACATCCCGAAAGTATGTGATGGCAAGGTAGCCCCGATATCGGTTCTTATATAGGCGCCGGAGAATACCGTTGAAATCAATTTCACTTTCATTGACTGGCGCCTGGAGACGGCGCGGTGCGCCACCGCGCATATGGACGTGCGAAGCAAAAGGCAACAGGGTATGTACTTGACGGGAACTTATTTTCTGAAACACGAAATGCCCATAGTCAAGCGTCAGAGTCAGGCCAGGTATGGCGTCCAGCAAGGCGCGGGCTTGGTCTACGCTTGAGCAAATGGAGTTGACATAAGGTTTGATTGCATAACAAATACCCGAATTGGAAGCCAGGCGCTGGCGCCATTGAATCTCTTCCACAGCCAACTCAAGGTTGTTCTTCTCGCCAATGCCCTTGTGTGAAATGCCGGGAAGACCCGTCAGGTGCTTACACTCGAGCTCCGCGCATAGTTCAAGTGTGAGGATGAACGTTTTGCGATTCTGCGAGCGCACAATCATGTTTGGATTGTTCTCTGCTGCGTCTTCGAGGGTCATCCCCGTTTGCAGAAAGACATCGGAGGCTCGCAATCCCGCGTGGATGAGATCGCGTTTCAGTTGCCTGGCGAATTTTCGCGGTTCGGCAAGCAATTGTCCCGGTCTCAATCCCTCGCTGCGCTCGAAAAGCCCCAAATCTACGTAGTCGAAACCGAGCAGCCGTAACAGGGCGAATCGCCGTTCTCTGGGGAGCAGCGGGAATGCGTAGTCGGCGCAGGAAATGGAAATCATTGCATTTGCTCCCTGAAGCCTTGTCGCCGGGACATCCGGCCATCAGCCTCGCATGTGTCCATGCGGGTCGCCTGCTGTGGTAAACGATGCACGTGCTTCAATGTGACCCTCGTACGAGCCATCTCCCCTCACAGTTGCTTCGCGATGGAAGATGCCTTCAGCAATGCGGTGTTTTGCATTCCAGAAAGCTTCGGTGAGAATTGTGGCCCCCGGGGTTTAGACCCCGGGGGCCGGTGGATGGTTCTTGCGAGCGCTGCTAGAACGACAAGCGCAGCGAGAGCTGCACCTGGCGGCCGGCGTTGGCTGAAGTGGCGCCTGACGCACCTC
>JBEKEP010000078.1:0-19396 GCA_050013775.1 Occallatibacter sp.
GGAGCCCCTCGGTGTGCCAGCGATCGATGGTCAAGTCCCACCACATGGCCCACTCCCAGCGGGGCAGGCGGTCGATGGGCTGAAAGTTCATGAGGGCGCGAAAACGTTCAACATGATTCATGGCGGTTGTGTTGTGAGCTCTTGCGATCATGGTACACGAGATTGGCGAGACCGGTCTCCCGGGAATTCGGATTGTTCGGCGGGTCTGGGAGTCGTTCTCGCGGGGACCGGCCCTCAGGGGCTAAAGCCCGCGCTTGTTTTTTGCGCGTTACGGCACGACTGAAGCCACCCCAGCGACGAGGACATGTCGCTGGGGACCCCGTCAGGTCGTGCCCTTTCACGACCGCATAAACGCACGCGATTTTGCACCGCAGGAGGCCTTCACATCGTCGTCACCGAGCCGTTATACACTTGACCTGTTATGGAAATGATGGGTTGTGGTACTGCAATTGTGACGCCGTTTCGGGCGGATGGATCGGTGGACGAGCCGGCGCTGTGGGCGCTGGTGAACTGGCAGATCGAGTCGGGGATTGATTTTCTCGTGGCCTGTGGCTCGACGGGCGAGGCCGCGACGCTGGACGAGGAAGAATGGCTGCACACGATCCGTCTCGTGATCGATGCGGCGGCTGGGCGGGTTCCCATCTGGGCGGGCTGCACGCACAACTCCACGCGCGTGCTGTGCCGGCAGGCCGCGGTGCTGCGGCGCGTGCCCGGCGTGGCCGCGATACTTTCTGCAAATCCGTATTACAACAAGCCCACGCAGGAGGGGCAGTTCCAGCATTTTCTGGCGCTGGCGCGCGAGGTTGATCCGCTGCCGGTGTGCGTGTACAACGTGCCGGGACGCACGGGCGCGAACCTGGAGCCGGAAACTGTGGCGCGGCTGGCCGCGGCGGCAAGAAACATCGAGGCCATCAAGGAAGCGAGCGGCAAGCTGACGCAGTTTGCCGATTTGTCGCATCAGTTGCCGCGCGGCTTCAAGATTTTTTCGGGCGACGATAACCTGGCGCTGGCGGCCATTGCCGTGGGCGCACATGGCCTGATCAGCGTGGCCTCAAACGAGGCTCCGGCTGAAGTGACGCGCATGATCCACGCCGCGCTGGAAAATCGCTGGGTCGAGGCGCGCGATTTCGAACGGCGCTTCGCGCGACTTTTCGAAGCCAATTTCTGGGAGTCGAATCCGAGCCCGGTAAAAACCGTGCTGAGCCTGATGGGCCGCTGCGGCGATACCGTACGCTTGCCGCTGGTGCCTCCCACTGCGGCCACGCGCGTCAAGCTTGAGCGGCTGGCCGGTGAACTGGGCCTGATGAAACATACGCCGATTCCAGCCGGTGTGCGGTCGGAAGTTTACTGATCAAAGCGGGGTTAGCGGCGTTAGCGGGGCTAGCGGAGTTAGATTGGCACCCGTGCAAAACGGGTTTTTGGGGGCGCCTTTATGCAACGCACGTTGGCGTTTGTTTCCAGGTGGTCTATATGTATCGCGGCGGCGATGGCTTTGATTGCCGTGACGCAGACGGTCGTGGCGCGGGGCCAGACGAATACTGCAGCGCCTCAGGCCAATTCTGCACAGCCGCAGAACGGCATAACGCCGCCGGATCGCACGGAACTTCTGAAAGTGAAACCGAATATCTCGGGTCAGCGCAATGGGGTTTTCATCGAACCCGATCCGATGGACTTCGGCGATCACGCCGGCTACGTTTCGCTCTTCGACGGCAAGACGCTGGCCGGCTGGGATGGGCAGCCCGGCGTGTGGAGCGTGGAAGACGACGCCATCGTGGGCGTCTCGACCAAGGAGCACGTGGCCGGCAATTCCTTTCTCGTGTATCACAGCGCGGAGGCGAAGGATTTCGACCTGAAGCTCGAGATCAAGGTGGAGTGGGGCGGAGGCAGCGGCGTGCAGTATCGCAGCAGCACCGGCATTCCGCCGGGACGCGTGGCCGGCAAGGGCGAGCCGCCGCTCGATCCGCGCTGGGTGATGATCGGGCCCCAAGCCGACTTCTGGTACCCGGTGAACGAGCGCGCCAAACAATATAGCGGGCAGCTCTACTCGCAAAATACGTCGCTGGGCATTGTTGCCTGGCGCGGGCAGGTGGTTGAGTCGGAGCCAGGCAAGTTCCAGCGCCTGGTGGGAACCATCGGCGACCGCGCGGAACTAGGTACCTATGTGAAGGACGGCGAGTGGAACCAATACACGATTATCGCGAGGGGCGGAGTGATTCTGCACATCCTCAACGGCCAGTTAATGGCGGTTCTGGTGGATGACGATCCGGCCTCGACCAACAATGTTTCGGGGCTGTTTGGATTGCAGATCGAGGGTACGCCCTGCAAGGTCTCGTTTCGCGATATCTGGTTGAGAAAAATCGACTAAGGCTATTAGGGGTTAGACGGGGAAACGCGCGGGGAGATGACATCCGGGGCAGACGAATATCGAGCGGAAAAAGTTTAAGTCTTAGAGCAACTTTCTTGTATCCTTTGGGGTCATAACTCATCGACGGCAGGAAAGTGACTCCAATCGTTCTTGAATGCCGCCGCAAGCAAATTCAGGCGATGGCTCCGTATGTGAGCACGCCTTGGAACGTTTTTACTCGCCGAGGTTGAGAGCGGTTGCCAGGTTGACGCTGTAGTTGGCTGCGTGGCACGGCTCGCGATCTGGACGGAGTTCCGGGCAGAGAGGCTAGCAGGGTTAGTATGCGCGCCACTCGTTCCGCTGCAGATACTGAAGTTCGCGGAACGCGACGTATACAAGATGTCCCCCATAAATAGCAGGCTCCTGAAGTTGGCGCTGCTGCCGCTTAGCGCAGCGCTCCTCGCGGCAGCAGGTTGCGGCGGCTCCCTGATGTCAAGCAACGGCACAACCCAATCCAGCGGAGGCCCGGTGTTTCTCGTCGGCACCGACGCGCCCGCGCCATTGCCCTCCGTAGTCGGCGTAAAGATTCAGCTCGAAAGCATCGTGCTGACCAACGGATCAACCATGTCAAGCAACCTGCTTGCGAGCCCCGCTATCGTGGACTTTGCTCGCTACAACGGCTTGCAGGGCTTTGTGGATATGAACGATGTTCAGCCCGGAACCTACACCGGCGTAACGATCGGGCTGGGGACGTCGAATGAAATCGACTACCTGAGCGCGGGCGCGCCGCCAAGCATCTCCACGCTGATGCCGACGCTGACGACGTCGAATGTCAGCATTACACTGAACAACCCTCTTACAGTCAGCGCCACGGGTGGAGTGCCCGTGGGCCTGCGCATCGACATGGACTTGGGTCAGTCGCTCGAGACCAGCGGCGGCAACATTACGGGCACGATCAATCCGACGTTTGACATCAGGACAGTGGCCCGCACCGACCAGGGTGCTCACATTGATGAGTTCATTGGATCGGTGACTACTCCACCTTCCAGCGCGACAGCTACATCGTTTGTGATTACGGGCCCGCACGGCGAACCGTTCACCATCAACCTCTCCAGTTCGACGGAGTGGGATGGCGGCGCAACGGAGAGCCAGCTGATCACTGACGGCTCGAATGCGGTCGTGGTAGTGGCCGGCCAGTTCGATCCTGCCGATCACACGCTGGATGCAGACGAAGTCGCCATTGTCTCCGACACGGGCTTCTACGCAGGCGGTCTTGTGACCTACGTGACGCCTACCACGGGCGCGGCCACGGACATGCAGTTCTACGTGCGCCACGTATTGCCTTCCGAGCTCTCTGAAGTTCCGTTGGGCGGACTCGCCAACGTGACCATCACGGGCAACGAAAACTACGGGATCTACTGGATGCACAATGCGTTCACCAACCTGCTCTTTAACGATGCAGCGTTGACGCCAGGTCAGGAGATCTCAGTGGGTGGGCCCGATCCAACCACGACCCCGTTTACTGTGAAACGCATCCACCTGCGGAACTGGGGCTATAACGGCACCATTGTTGCAGGCAGCCGGAACGCAGCGGCGGGCACCTTCAAGATGAACGTGACCGGCTTTGCGGGGCAGGTTATTGCCTCACCCATTACCGTCTATCTGGGCACGGGTTGCGACTTCCGCTACGGCTTTGGGGCCTTCACCGACCTGACGGATAGCGCTTCGATCCGTGTGGTGGGCATCCTGCTCAAATACAACGGTCAGACGGTGCTGGTGGCTCGCCATATTGACGGGCTCATTTTGACCGATACGGCTGTCACCGCCTGGCAGTAAGACAGAAGCACGAACTACAATCACGCCGGGGCCGCTGTTCAAGCGGCCCCGGCAGTTTTTTGCGGCGCGGGTTTTAGCGCCGGCCTCGTCTCGCTGTTGAGCTTGACCGGCGAAATGTGTGGCGATGGTTCTTACGCCCGCTCCGCGGGCTAATGCACCGGAGGCGGCGCTGTTCCCCAGGCTTACGCCTGGGGCTACCTTCTGTTGCCCGCTACGCGGGCTCATCCTGCAGATACTGTACTGTTCCCGCGGTTTATGCCTGGGCTTCTCTCTTTGGCCCGCTAAACGGGCTGACGTTACAGAGACCATTCTGTTCCCGGACGCGCGCGATCCTCATCGCGGGCGAAAGATTCGCGCTCAGAACAAATCCGCAATGGGCGGAAAGGTCAGCAGCAGCCCGAGAATGAGCAGTGCCAACGCGGCGGCATTGACGCGCGTGAGATTGACGCTGCGTTGGCGCCAAAGCGCATGGAGAATCGCCCACGCCACAAGCCACATCACAATCGCGCACGTGGTCACGCCCGAGAGCGGGCCAGTTGGCTTCCAAAAGATCATCAGGCTCTTGATCGCGGCGGATTGATCGCCAAGGATGGCGAAGACGGCCACAAGAAACGCGCCTATGCCTGCGGCGAGAATGGCGGCTGCGCCGGCGCCGTTGGAACTTGTTGCCGATGCGACGGAAGCTGAATTGATCTGCGCATTCATTTTTGTTCTCCCTGCATGATGTGGATGACCGGGCCGCCCTCGACAGGCGCGTTCTTGTTGATCATGGCGCCGAAGAATCCCGCTATGCCCGCGGCGAGGAGTGAGGTCCACACAAAGGCGAGAACCGCAGCGCGCAACTGGGGATGGTTTTTGAGATTGCGTCCGTATTGCAGAGCCACGCTCGCGGCCATGGTGATGGAGATGGGCGCGATCCATGCCACATGCTCCTTCCACTCCATGCCGATCGAGTGCCAGCCGCTGGTTGTGGGGCTTGCCATCAGCAGCCGTTGCGGAAAGGCTGCGAGATTTGCCGTGCCTGGCGGCGGCACCGCGCGATACCAGGGATAGATGATATATGCGCCCGTGAGCACGGCCAGCCATGCCAGTGCGGCCATCGCAACCAGGTAGATGCGGAGAAATTTTTCGTCACGCTCAGTGGGCAGCGCCTGGTTGAGCGTGCAGTAACGGCGATAGAGCTCGACCAGCGCGCCGGAGCAAGCCAACAGATAAAGCGCACCGAAGCCCATGCCGTGGATCAGAGTCCATAAACTGCGTGTCGTCATCTCCATATACGCCATCCTTTCATCCCGATCGTGGCGAGCGCGGTGGGGTTACAGTCCGTTCTTGCCGGGCGGCACGGGGAAGAACACGTTGCCGGTGGTTGACTTCTGCGGATCCGGCGGCGCGTCCTTGTCGTTCTTGCCCCACGTCCAGTACATGCCTACGTAGGCGTAGTTTTCGGTTTGTCCCACGACGGAGTGACCATAGCAAAACAAGATCTGCTCGTTGGTATTGTGCTTGAAGTGGTAGTAGCCACCGACATCGATCATGGCCGAGCGCTCAGTTTGCGCGGCGGCAAAACCCTCGCGTCCGTGCGCGAAGATCTCCGCGCCCATCTCCCACTGTTCGCTCAACTCGCGCTTGATGAGCCACCCGGTGTAGGGGAAATCGCGGTAGTTGGCCTGCGGAACGACCTGGTAGCCGCCGCCTCCGTCAAAAAGCCATTTTCCCGAATTTTTCTGCAGCCAGATGGGCAGTTTGTACCAGACCTTGCCTACGCCGAGGCCTTTATCGAAGTTGCCGGTGGGCATTTCAAACATGGTAAAGCTGCCGATCTGCGGAAAGTGCTTCGACTCTTTGATGAACGCGATCTTGGCGCCCAGTTCCATGTCGGTGAGTCCAAATTCAGTGGGTCCCGTGCCGGCGGGAAGATAGACGGGATTGTTCGACGGAGCGACGACGCCCCAGGGCAGGATGACGTGCAGCTGAACGCGGGGCATGGCGCCCCAGTTGAACTCAAAGGCGGGTCCGGTAGAGTCCATCTCCGCAGGAGTGCCGTCGACGCCGCCGAAGATGTAGAACTCGTAGTGATGCAGGTCGACCGGGACGGGGTCATCGGTCTGGTAGGGAGGGCCTTGTGCGCGGAGCCGCGGGGAGAGGCAGAGAAGCAGCGCGAATGCGGCCAGCCCGAGGCGTCTGCAGGCGCGACGCAGCGAAGATTTCTTCGGGGCAAGCGAAAGGTGCGCCGATGGGGTAGCCATCTCGGCACAAGTATAAGGGCTGCGGCATTTTAAGGATGCATGTAACAGAGATTTAACATGAGCCGGCGAGGCGGGCGCTTGGCTGGGATTCCGGGTTCGGGTGCCAGAGCAAGAGGCTGTGACTTCACTTCACAGGAAATGGTGGTGGCCGCCGCCTCCGCCGCTCGAGTGGCTCATTTTGGGAGCCTTGGGCGCACCGAAATGTCCACCGCCGCCATAGCCCTTGGGAGCTTTAAATTTCGGCGCGCTGTACTTGGATTCCTTCTGGCTGCCGAATCCGCGAAAGCCGTTGGACTCGTTGCGCGCCATGGTATTTCCATAGGGCTGATACGAACGGCTCGAATAGGCGCGTGAGTCCATTTGCGGTGCGCGGTAAGGTTGCGGCGCGCGATACGACGGATACGAATTGCTGTAGCTGTATCCGGGACGGGCCGCGTAATTCTGCTGCGGGTAAGCCTGCCCCGAGTAAGCCTGTGTCGACCGGTTGGTATAGCCGTAGCCGGGATTGCTGTAGGTCTGCGGCCGACTTGCGTATGCGGGATTCGAATAGGTCTGCGACCGGTTGGGGTAAGTCTGCGGATGATATGCGTAGTTTTGCGGCGCGGGGCGCTCGTAATTTTGCCCGGGCAGCGCGGGACGCGCGTTGCCGTATGCCGGTTGCTGTGCACCGCGATAAGAGTTCCCATCGGGGCGAGCGGGTTCGCGATTCGGCTCGGACTGCGGCGTGTAGTTCTGCGCCGGTGCGCGGTTGCTGTACTCGGCGCCGCGCTGGTACGAGTTTTGCGGCGCAGCATTCGACCGGTAGGAATTATTGTATCCGCCGGGCGCGCGCGCGTTTTGTCTCCAGCCGCTGTAGGCGCCGTTGTACGCGCGTGGTCCGCCGCGCGGCAGGCCCCAATCGCGCACTGAGGCGCTCGATGTGAAGTAGCCGGATTGATGGAAGAGGACGTCGTGCGCCAGCCAGTCGAGGCCCCAGGCCAGCAGGCCGAAGGGCGTGTGCTCGAACGCTCCGAGCGCGAAGCTCAATCCGTACTGAATCGGAAGGTTGCCAACGAATGAACCCAGCGCTCCGACGAGCGAGAAGCCGGGATACGGGGCAATGGGTGTGCCATATACATCCCACGGATTGTAGGTGGGAACGTAGACAACCTCCGGGTTGGGCGGCGCAATGTCGATGTATCCCTGGTTGTCGTTCACGTCTTCCTGCGGCGTGGTTTGCAAGTTGCCGGCCTGCTGGGCGCGATCGCGCAGTACCTGAACGGTCTGCATCAGGTCCTGCGGCTGGTTGTAATAGGCATCGCCGAGGGCCGTGGTCCAGTCGAGGTTGTGGTTCAACATGTCGAGCACGTCGGGGAAGGCCGTGAGCGCCTTCACGCTCGGATCCCAGTCGCCCTGCTCATCGGCCCCCGCGGCAATCTGGTCGGGCGAGCTATAGCCTTGCGCGCGCATCTGCTGCAACCACTGATCGGCCACGGCCACTTGCGCGGGATAGGTGGACGCAGTGAAAATCTGCGCCAACAATGCGTCGGGATAGAGTGCGATGGGGGCGAGAAGCTGCTCAAGCTGGTCGGCGGTGAGCGACTGCGCCGGCGCGGCGGGCTGCGTCAATTCCTGATCGGGATATGGTGCGGAGTAGGGCTGTTGCGGGGAGGGCTGCGCCGGGTATTGCGGCTGTTGATATTGCGGCTGCGCGTAGCTCGGCTGCGGTTGTTGGTACTGCGGTTGCGCGTAGTCGTACTGGGGCTGTTGATATTGGGGTTGCTGAACTTGCGGCTGCTGATATTGTGGTTGCGCGTAGGGGCTGCCGTAATTTCCGTTGGGCGATGCCGGATAGGGATTCGGTGGATACCCCTGTTGCGCCGCGAGATTCGCGGGTATGACAGCGAGAGCGATGACTGCGGAGGCGATGGCTACGACTGCAACGCTCGAAACAAAAGCGCGCGACTTCGATGCGGTTCTCATGATCCCTCACAGTCCGTACCGGGCCGCGCAAAGCGATCTGCGCCTGGAGCCGTTCGACGGCCGTGCCCTTCCCATTGCAAGCAGAAATCCGGCACAGCCCACCCGGTAGCCCCGGGGGAGGGCTGAACGTTTTAACCCCGACTGGGGGGATTTGTTTCGTAGCGGGGCGGAAGAATTCAGGACGGCCGCGTGGGCGCGTAAGTGGAAGAAACAGGCGTGGTTATCGCAGCACCAAACTGAGTTTTGAATTGCGCGGCGGTTACCGGTTTGCCGAAGAGCCATCCCTGGCCCAGAATGCCGCGGCCGCCTTTGGAGAAATACTCGGCCTGCTCATCGGATTCGATGCCCTCGACGATCACCAACAACCCGAGCTGGTTGGCCATTTCGAGAATCTGCGGAACCACCGACGCGGTGACAGCCTCGGTTCCAATGGTGCCGGTGAAGGCGCGATCGATCTTGATGCCGTCCACGGCCAGGTCGTGCAGATAAGCGAGCGAAGAGTAGCCGGTGCCGAAATCGTCGATGAAGACTGTATGGCCGGTGGACTTGAGGCGCGCGATGGCTTGCGTGGCGGCCTCGCGATCGGCGGTGCATCGCTCCGTGAGTTCAAGGCCGAGCGCCGCCGGCTCAATCTTTGCGGCCTTCACGCACTGCTGCAGGCGATCGAAGAAGGCGGGAGCGTTCAGATCCTGCATGGTGATGTTGACAGTGACTTGGAAATCGCCACGGCGGAGTAGATCGTCCATCTCTTCGACGACGCATTTAAGCACATGCACGGTGATCTCGGCGATAAACTCCTTGCGTTCGGCCAGTTCAATAAACACTTCGGCCGGAACCTTTTCGTTGCTCTCGTCGGTCCAGCGAACCAGCGCTTCGGCGCCGACCACGGCGCGCGTGTTGAGATCGACGACGGGCTGGTAGACAACAGTCAGCTCGCTCTTGCGAACCGCGCGCCGCAAACGCCGCTCAAAGGAACGCTGACGGTGATAGAAGAGGATCAGGGCGAGAGCGACAAAGGCGCCCAGCAGCTGACCGCCGATCAGAAGAGCGGTGGTATGAAATCTTCCCTTGGCCAGCATGGCGGCGCGCGGATAAGCCGCAACGACGCACACCCGGTAGATGTTCGAGCAGAGCGGCTGATAGAAGACACCATCGCGCTCCACCATTTGCCCGGCCACCACTTCTGCGCTCGGAAGCGGTTCGCGATGTCCGAACGCGTAGAACACGCGCCGGCTGTCTCTGGCAAAAAACAGGCCCGTGAAGAGCATGGGCGGTTCGTCGTACAAGTTGGAGAAGGCCTGGGGATTCATTGCGAAGGAGACGCCACCCAGCTCCGCAACCAGACCATTGGCGTCAGGTGCGATGGCAAGTGGCGTGAGGGCATAAAACTTTACGTCGTGGTCGTTCGCGTCGGGTTTCGACACGGGCAGCGGCGTGGTGAGCCGCCCCATGGTTGTGGTGCAGTAGAGAAATCCATCCTTATCGCGCCCGACATCCTTGATGGTTGCCGAGTAGAAGACGATACGGCGCATGTACGCTAGTTCCTGATCGGAGCAAAAGGGCAGTTTGGCGGCGAGGACGGCGTCGTCCGCCGTGCGCAACTCTCTGGCGATGGCGTCCGCGTCGCCGAGCAGACGGCCGGCATATTGCTGAAGCTCTTCTTTCCCGGCGGCGAGTTGCAGATTGTGTGCGACGAGTGCGGCAACCCCCGCACCGATACCCGCTCCCAGCAGGAGCAGGACTATCATCGCGAGTCGGCTGCGCGTGTGAATCACAAATGCACCCGTTTTTATGGGTCAGCAGGGCCCGTTTTTGTGAGGGTCAGTATTGCATGCAAGACAAGGGATTGCAAGAAGATATGCTTCTTCGAAGCGGGGACGACTTGTCGGATTGCTCGTCCGTTTCTGCGCTCATCCGGCCAAGGTTTTTTTCACCAGCTCGCTTACGGCTTTGCCGTCGGCGCGCACGCCCGCGGCCTGCAGCCTGGCCTGCACTGCTTTCATCGCCGGGCCCATCTCTTTCTGGCTGGGCTTGCGGCCGAGTGTGGCTTCGAGCTCGGCGAGCGCCTCCGCAACCAGCGTAGTCAGGCCCGCTTCGTCGAGCGCCTTGGGCAGGAACTCTTCAATGATCACGATCTCCGCGGCTTCTTTAGTCGCGAGATCTTGCCGATTGCCGTTGGTGAACTGCTCGATGGAATCGCGCCGTTGCTTGATCATCGACGCCAGCGTCTGCTCGCTTTCAGACTGCGTGAGCGGTTCGCGCTTTTCGATGGATCGATTTTTGAGCGCGTTCTTGATCAGACGCAGGGTCTGGGTCCGCTCCGCGTCGTGGGCCTTCATGGCTACGATGACCTGCTGGCTGATCTGGGCTTCAAGTGCTCCGAAATCTGTCATTTTTTTGGCGCTCCTGGCTTTTGGCCTCTTGCCTGACCGACTTTGCAAGATCGCGGCAGAAAGGAGATTGTAACGAGTTTGGGGATTGGGGGGCAAAACGGATGGGTTTCGGCCATCGAGGGGTCGTGAAGTCGATTTCCACAGCAATTAAAACCACAAAAACCACAAAAGTGTGTATTCTGTGGTTGGCGAGATACAAATCTACTCCTAAGCGAGGAAAAATGATCCACAAGACACGCCTTTATACGCCCGGTCCGACCCCGCTGCTTCCGGCGGCCCAGTTTGCCATGGCGGCGGCCGACATGCACCACCGCACTGCCGAGTTTCGCGCTCTCTTCCAGAAGGTGCTGGCACAGCTCAAGGTGTTTGTGGGGACGCAGAATAATGTGCTGCTCCTATCGTGTTCCGGCACGGGCGCCATGGAGGCGTCGGTGTCGAACCTGACCTCGCCCGGCGACAAGGTGCTGGTGCTGACGGCGGGCAAGTTTGGCGAGCGCTGGACGGGGCTGGCGAAGGCTTTCAACTGCGAGCCGGACGTGCTGACCGCGCCCTACGGGCAGACCTTTGACCTCGCGCAGGTGCGTGCGGCGCTCAAGCCTGAGTACAAGGTGATCTTTACGCAGGCCACCGAGACTTCGACGTGCGTGCGTCACGATATCCAGGCCATTGCGAAGATACGCGACAAGGTTGCGCCGAATGCCTTGCTGGTGGTCGACGGCATTACCGGGCTCGGCACCACGCATTTCGACGTGGATGGCTGGGGTATCGATGTTCTCATCGGCGGTTCGCAGAAGGCGGTGATGATTCCGCCCGGCCTCGCCTATCTCAGCGTGAGCGAGAAAGCGTGGGCAGCGATGGAGACGAGCAAGAATCCGCGCTATTACTTTGACCTGCGCAAAGAGCGCAAGAACGCGGTGAAGGGCGAGAGCGCTTACACACCGGCCGTTGCGCTGGTTGCCGGACTCGGCGCTGCGCTCGACTACATTGCCGGGCAGGCGGGCGGCGATCTGGAAAAGGGCCGCATTGCGCTGATCGACAACGCACAGGTGAACGCGGAGGCGACGCGCGCGGGCCTGGTATCGCTGGGCTTCACGCTCTTTGCTCCCACCGCGCCGGCGGCAGCGGCCACGGCGGTTGCCGTGCCGGAGGGCATGGACTCGGGCGCAGTGGTGAAGGCGCTGAAGGCTAAGTTCGCGCTGGTGACGGCCAACGGGCAGGGCGAGATGCAGGGCAAGATCTTCCGCGTGGCGCACCTCGGCTTCTTTGACTACCTGGACACCGTGGCGCTGCTGGGTGCGATGGAGCACATTGCCAAGGACACGCTGGGCCTGCCGGTGAAGTGGGGCCAGGCGGTAGCCGCGGCGCAGGAAGTATATGCGAAAGCAGTGAAGGCGTGAATCGTGAACCGTGGACCGTGCACGGCCCGATCACGGTGCGCGGCCCGATCACGGTGCGCGGCTCACAGTTCACGAGTAGGTATTTATGCCAGAATTGACGTTCGGAGAAAAGCTGCTGATCGCGCGCAAGCAGCTCGATCTCTTTCAATACGAAATGGCGGAGCGGTTGGGCGTGCATCCCAATTCGCTCACCAAGTATGAGCGCGGCGAAGGCAAGCCGCACGCGGCGGTGGTGCGCATGTTCGATTTGCTCTGCGAGCAGCAGGGCATTCGCTTTGACGACTACGAGAAGGCGTCGCATTCTGGCGCGACGGAAAAGGGAGCAACCATGAAGATCGTATTGGCGGAGAAGGTCTCAGCGGGAACGCTGGCCGTGTTTGCGGCCGAGCCGGGATGGGATGTGAAGACGCACGACCAGTTGCCCGACGGCTTGCCGGCGGCGCTTGCCGACGCCGATGCGCTGGTGGTGCGCAGCGCCGTGCAGGTGGACGACGCGCTGATGGCGCACGCGCCCAAATTGCGTGTGATTGGCCGGGCCGGCGTGGGCGTAGACAACATCGACGCCGAAGCCGCCACGCGCCGCGGCATTGTGGTGATGAACACGCCGGGCGCGAACGCGGTGGCCGTGGCTGAGCTCACTCTTTGCCTGATGATCGCGCTGGCGCGCAAGCTGCCCGCGGCCAATGCCACCATGCACGCCGGCAAGTGGGAGAAGAAAAATCTGCAGGGCTCAGAGCTGCGCGGCAAAGCCCTGGGCATTCTAGGCCTCGGGCGCATTGGGCTCGATGTGGCGCGGCGCGCACGTGGCTTCGGCATGGAGATTATCGGCGTCGATCCGTTTGTCTCCCCGGTGGTGGCGCGCGAGAATGGCATTACTCTGGTTCCCGTCGAAGAACTTTTTGCGAAGGCTGACTATCTAACTCTCCATGTGGGCCTGACGCCGCAAACCCACGGCATCATCAATGCCAAGACTCTCGCCACCATGAAGAAGGGCGTGCGCATTGTTAATTGCGCGCGCGGCGAGTTGGTCGTCGAAGCGGATCTGGCGGCTGCGCTCAAGAGCGGCCAGGTGGCGGGCGCGGCGCTCGACGTGTTTACTGTCGAACCGCCCAAAGATTCGCCCTACTTCGGCCTCGACAACGTGATTCTTACGCCGCACATCGCCGGATCCACGGCGGAAGCGCAGGAGGCAGTGGGCATACAGATCGCGCATCAAGTGCGCGAATATCTAAAGCTCGGCGTGGTGCAGAACGCCGTGAATCTGCCTTCGCTGAGCCACGAGGAGTACGTGAAGCTGGCTCCAGTCATCGAAATGGCGGGGCGGCTGGGCTCGTTCCTCGCGCAGGCAGGCAAGAGTGGCATTGAGTCCATCGCGCTGATTTATGGCGGTGCGCTGGCAGAAGTGAAAACCGAGCTGGTGCGCAATGCGGCCATTGCCGGATTGCTGCAGGGATCAGAGAATGTGAATCGCATCAACGCGGCAGCCGTGGCCGCGGAGCGCGGTATCCGCGTGCATGAAGAAAAGGAAGAGAGCCATCGCGGCGGCGCGGCCACGGTGCTGACCGTGGTGCTGCACACGGCGCAGGGTGAAAGCCGCGCCAGCGCGACCGTGATTCACGGCGAGCAGCCGCGGCTGCTGGCGTTCGACGGCATCGATGTGGAAGCGCCGCTCGAGGGCACATTGGTCGTCTGTCGCAATCTCGACGTGCCCGGCGTTATCGGGCGCATCGGCACCATTCTCGGGCAGCAGGGTGTGAACATCGCCAACTTTGCGCTGGGCCGCGAACGCGGCGGCGCCAAGCCCGTCAAGGCGCTGGCTGTCGTGCAAGTCGACGAACCAGTTTCAGAATCGGCGCTCGAAGCGCTGAAGGTGATTGAGGCGCTGCTCGAGGCGAAACTGGTGAAGCTGAACAACGGAAAGTGAAAATAGCTGTGAGCATTCAGCCAACAACACGCGGGCGGGTTCGAATGATCGAACCCGCTCGCGCGCCTAGCATGGATTAGGAAATGGCGTAGGGCTTCGTTGTGCGGCACGGCTAAAGCCGTGCCCATTCAAAGCGGAGTAATGAAGCGCCTGCTAGTCGACGCGAATACTCCCTGAGCCTGTTTGCACGCGGACTTCGGGTCCGCCGCCGTTCAATTGCACATGCATGTGATGCTTGTCCGCCGTGCTTTGCATCGTCGCGGCACGGGTAGAGATACTGCCTGACCCGGCGGACGCATCGAGTGTCATGGGCGCATTGCCTGTCGACAGCTCAACGGATCCGGAACCAGTTTGGAGCTTCCAGGGTGAAGAAGGCGTCCCTGCAGCCTTGATGCTGCCGGAGCCCGTCTGGGCCTCGAGCGCTCCATGCACGCCTTTCAAATCGATCGTGCCCAAGCCCGTCTGCGCTTTCGCATCGCCCTGGCCGGAACCGTCGATCGTGATATTGCCGGTACCAGTCTGGGCCTTGAAGCCGCTCTCAATTCCGGTGGCCGTGATGTTGCCGGAGCCGGTAGAGAGCTTTGCATCCTGCCCGACGCCGGTGTCGATGATGTTGCCGGAACCAGTGGCGGCCTTGAGGGCTGTGTCGGCCGGCGCTTCGATTTCATAACTGATGCTGATGTTGTGCAGGTTTTCCTGGTGACCGCCAATGCGGATCGTGTTTCCTTCTTGCTGAATGGGTGGATTGGCGGCGATCTGTTGCGCCTGCGCCGGGTCGCCGTTCTGATTCACCTTGACGATGCCGTGAATATGGATCTGGTTGGCGGAGCCGCGCGTGAAGGTAATGGATCCCGCACCGGTGCTGACTGATAGATCTAGCTTGCCGTTGAACGTCAGATTGCGATCAAATGTGGTCGTAGCCGGGTCGGGGGCCGCACGCAAGAACAAAGCGTGTCCGAAATTGTCGAGCATGGCGAGCAGTTCACCGCCAGGGCCATTCGACGCACGGCCATCGGGGCCGCTCGGCGCTTCCGATGGCGGCACATCGATATGAATCGCGGGAATGTCGATGTGCTTAGCCGGAATGTCGATCACCTTGGCGGGAATGTCAATTTGCTTAGCCCGGATATTGATGACCTTGGCGGGGATGTCAATTTGCCTGGCCTGAATGTCGATGTGATGCGCGGCCACATCCACATGCACGGCGGGCACGTCGATACGCTTAGCCGGGACACTGACGTGAACAGCCGGGACTTCGATGTGTTGCGCCGGCACATTCACATGAACTGCGGGCACGACGACATGTATCGCCGGAATCTCGACGTGCGCGGGTGAGGCTGGCGCGGCGGGGGCTGCAGGCGGTGCAACAGAGCTGGGCGCCGGCGACTGCGGCGGAGCGGGCGCGGCCTCGGGTGAAGCGGGCGCGGCGTCAGATGGGGCTGCAGGCTGCGCGGGTGACTGGCTTGAGGTCGGAGCCTGGCTCGGAGCGGGCGCGATTTGCTGCGTTTGCGCTGCGGCCGTTACGCGCACAAATGTGGCGGCGGCGAAGAGGATCACGGGAACGAGCAAGGCGGTGGTAAGCGTGCGACGGGTTGCGGTGAAGGCCTGACGGAACGCGCCTTCGTTAAACAGGCGCTCGATACGATGCGAGAGATTCGAAGAACGGGCCATGGCAACTCCGATTTGGGTTAGGTGCGGCGCGGCCGCGAATTCAAGAAGGATCTGGGCATAAGAGGCGCGGCTGGCCGCTTGCTCGAGACCGGAGCGGTCGCTGATGGCCTCAGCCAGATCGGAGAGTTGGCGCTTGAGCCACCATCCAAGGGGACTGAACCAGACGATGGCGGCGTAGAGGCCGGCAAGGGCCTGCAAATAAAAATCGCCGTGACGGATGTGGGAGCGCTCGTGGGCGAGAACGATGCGCAGCTTCTCGCTGTCCCATGTCCTGTAGTCGGCCGGCAGGATCACAAACGAGCCAATCGTGACGGGTGAGAAGATGGCGGCGCTGGAGCGCATGCGAAGGCCGTGGGCAGCGGACAACTCGGCCGAAACCGGCCGCGCCGAGCGCCAGAGAAGGAACGCTGCGATCAATCCGTAAAGGAGCCGAACGAGCAGCAGGCCGGAGACAGCGACGTAGAGAAGCGCAGCTAGCTCGAGGACCGAGAGTGCGTGAAACGCAGGCGCCGAAGGAGCGGGTGCTTCCGATGTCGGGAGAACGCTGAAGTCGCCGGGCACGGGCGCAGGCGAACCACTGTAATGCGGGCGGGTTGCCCTGGATTTCCTAGAGAGATATGGCGTGGGCGGTGCGGTGGGCTGCGCGGCCGGTGCGGCTGCGATCGGTTCGGGCTGGGCCGCGAAAGGCCGGGGCGCGAAAGACTGGGGCGCAGGTGTTGCCGGCGCGGCACGATGCATGAATGCGGGCAGGACCAGCGTGACGCGGGGCAAGCGCGATGCAACGGGCAAAAGCAGCGGCATCAAAAAGGCCGCGGCGAGCACCAGCGTCCACGCCCTCTTGAGGGCGAGCACGTTGCGAACGCGAAGGAGACGCAGAATCACCCAGACGCCGATGGCTAGAGCCAGAGAGCGCAGGGCGGCGCCGGGCAAATTCGAGATGACTTGGGCCGAGATCATCGAGGCGACGGTCATTTGCGGGCCTCCTTGGATTTGCTCTGGGCGGGATGGCCCGAGCGGTCGTCGTGCTGCCGGGTTTCAGCGATGCGCGCCGCCAGGCGTTGCAACTCGGCACGGTCCAGCACTTTCGAATCGACCATGCCCACCAGCAGCGCCTCCACCGATCCCTCGCAGAACCAGTCCACAATTCGTTTGACGGCGCGGCCCGCCACACGCTGGCGTGACTCTGCCGGGCGATACAAAAAGGTGCGGTTCTCGACGGAGTGCGCGAGATACCCTTTCTCCTCGAGACGGCGGAGAACAGTGCGCACGGTCGAGTCCTTGAGAGGACGGTCGAGCTCTTCGCGCGTCTCTTCCGCGGTGACAGCGCCTATTCGCCATACGATGGAGAGGATCTCCCTTTCCAGCTCTCCCAGCTCCGCGGGATCGTGTTTGGATTGAGTGTTACCTGTCATAGTGTTACCGACTGTAACACGCAAAGATGGTCAGATGTCAAGTAGAATTTTGAAGATTCCCGCATTCCACCCCCCGGTCCCCAAAGGCGAGGGACCGGGGCACCCCCATCCTCGATTGGGGTGCTTGCCGGGATCGGGGCTACCCGCCACGAATTGGAGCTGCCCATGAAAAAGACTGTTCCCGCGGAATCCGGCTCTGCGTTTATCGACGCGAAGATCGACCAACTCGGCGACTGGCGCGGCAAGACGCTTGCCAGGGTGCGCGACCTCATCCACCAGGCCGACCCTGAGATTGTTGAAGAGGTGAAGTGGATGGGCACTCCCGTCTGGTCCCACGGCGGCATCGTCTGCACGGGAGAGACTTACAAAAGCGTGGTCAAGTTGACATTCGCCAAAGGCGCCTCGGTGCCGGACCCGGCGGGTCTATTCAATTCCTCGCTCGAGGGAAATGTCCGGCGCGCCATCGACGTTCACGAAGGCGAAAAGATCAATGAGGCGGCCTTGAAGATTCTTTTCCGCGCTGCCGTGGCGATTAACCTCCAGAGCAAGAGCAAGCCGAAGGCGAAGGCTAGGTAGACTGACGGCTCTGATGACCGGCAACCGGACCGTCCGACTCAGCACGTGCGGGAGATGCAGACACCCTCGACTGTGCCCGTTTCAGGATTCGGGAAGTACCGGCGCTGGAAGTACAAAGCCAGATTCACCAAGGCAATCATTACGGGAACCTCGACGAGAGGTCCGATGACCGCAGCGAATGCTGCGCCCGAGTTGATGCCAAATACCGATACTGCGACCGCAATGGCCAGTTCGAAGTTATTTGACGCGGCCGTGAACGCGAGCGTAGCTGTCTTTGAATAATCGGCTCCCAGCTCCCGCCCCATGTAGAACGACACCAGGAACATGACGATGAAGTAGATCAGGAGCGGAACCGCGATGCGTAGCACGTCCAGCGGCAAACGCACGATATAGCTGCCCTTCAGAGAGAACATCACCACGATGGTGAACAGCAGTGCTATCAGGGTCAGCGGACTGACGCGTGGCACAAAGCTGCGGTCGTACCACTCCCGCCCCTTGGCGCGAACCAGCACGGTACGAGTGAGAAACCCGGCGATGAAGGGAACGCCAAGATAGAAGAAGACGCTGCGCGCGATCTCGCCGATGGAGATTTTCACCACCGCGCCATGCAATCCAAACCAGCCCGGCAGAACCGTGATGAATACCCAGGAGTAGACGGAATAGAAAAACACCTGGAAGAGCGAATTGAACGCCACCAGTCCCGCGGCATATTGCGTATCGCCCTTTGCGAGCTCGTTCCACACGATGACCATGGCGATGCAACGAGCCAGGCCGATCAGGATGAGGCCAGCCATGTACTCGGGATAGCCGCGCAGGAAGATGATCGCGAGTGCGAACATCAGCACCGGTCCGATGAGCCAGTTCTGCAGCAGGGAAATCCCCAGCACGCGCTTGTTGCGGAAGACTTCGTGCAATTCCTCATAACGAACTCGCGTGAACGGCGGATACATCATGAGAATCAGACCGACCGCGATGGGAATCGACGTAGTGCCGATGCTGAAGCGATTGAGAAAAGGCACTACTCCGGGAGCTACCCAGCCCAGCGCAACGCCAAACGCCATGGCCCCGAAGATCCACGCGGTCAGGTAGCGATCCAGAAACGATAGACGGCTTTTCATCAACTGCGGGCCTCCTCGAGCTCGGCTAAGAGCGGCCAATGTTGTCGAGTCCGCGCTCGATGGCGAGCTGGTCAAGCGTGCCGAGCGGCAGGGACACAAACAGTCCTATTCTGCGGTCGAGCACGACGAAGGCATCACGGAACGCGCGCGCGATTTCATCCGGCGTACCTTTTACCGATGCCGGATCGGGAATTCCCCAATGCGCCGTCATCGGCTGCCCCGGCCAGTAAGGGCACTGCTCGCTGGCGGCGTTGTCGCACACGGTAAAGACGAAATCCAGCTTGGGCGCGCCCGGCGCGGCGAATTCATCCCATGACTTGCTGCGCAGCCCGCTCGTCGACAGCCCGGCGGACGCAATTTGTTTCAGCGCCTCCGGACGCGGCTGACCTGAAGGATGACTGCCCGCACTGTATGCGACAAAGCGGCCCTTCCCCTTTTGGTTCAGGATCGCCTCAGCCATGATCGACCGCGCCGAGTTGCCGGTGCAGAGAAAGAGGACGTTGTAATGGTCTGGCAT
>JBEKEP010000079.1:0-19389 GCA_050013775.1 Occallatibacter sp.
GAGCCGATTGAAAAGCATCCCTCAGCCGCGAACGTCTCGCGTTTTGCTCGTCCATTGCGGCTTGCGGTCCACCCACCGGGCGGGTTCCCCGATGGTTCGCTGGGCCGGCCCTGAAAATTCTTTTCGTAGCCTCACCCAGACATAGCCACGTGGCGCTCGTCGGCTACGCGGCGTCAACCTCAGGCTGAATGTCCCGAAGGGTCAGTTACTTTGAAATGATCGAGTGATCTGTGTCGTATCGTTGTACCGTTTTTGTGGATTTCTCAGCGGCTTCCTCGGCGACGCGTTCAATCCTGTTCTCTGCTGCCTCTGAAACAATCGCGTCCACTAATGCTGTCGATTCTTGATCCTCAGTTTGTTCCGGCATGATAGTCATCTCCTGTTGTCACCATCGTTCCTCTACGTGGGAATATCTGATCAGTTTTGCTCCCTGCTCGAGTCGGTGAGAATGCAAGGGGACGTGCCGGGAAATCGACGAGGCAACACTCTCGAAATCGTGGACGAACCGATAACCGCGAAGGCTCATCCAGTGTTTGGATCGAGTTCCAGGTCCGGGGCAATGCCCTGCGGCGAGCCCGTCCACCTGAGACCTCTCTCATCCCTAGAGAGATGCAGCGACGATTACCTGCCCATGAGGATCGCAGTGCGCCTTGACGTTGCTCCATGATGAGCAGTTTTGACCAGCCCTCCCACCCAAACCTGCTCCACAGTTGATTTGGGTCGCTGGCATGCCCGGCCACGCTGCACGAGCTGTCGTGGCCATTCGTTGCAAAGGAGAATGCGATGTCTCACCTTACGATTGCCCTGTTGGTCGTGGGCGCCTTCGTCCTTATTCTCGGGGCGGTGAAGGCCATCAAGACTTCCTTTGAAAATCGCTGCGATGAAAGTGCGCCGTTCCGCAATTACTTCGGGCCCGAATACGACCGCGATCTCCTCCGGCAAAGCTCCTGGAGCGACGACGAGAACCTCCACGGTCTTCGCACTCGCTTGGCTGTGAACATTCGCGAGGGGGGCGTCACCGAGCGGTATTCGAGCGGCGGTGGAACAACCTGGCGGAAGCGCGACCAGGATTGATCCGGGAGGCCTTCGCGCTGCAACGGCGGAAGGCACCTTCCCAGACTTCTCTTACTTCCCTCCCCATTCCACTGTGTGCAATTGTGGCCATCATTCACGCGCGCGGCCGCCCATGATGAATTCTGCGTGGGTTCCTTCCCTATCCGCAAAGGCCCTCACCCTCACTCTTTGCAGCCGAGGAAATCCCGCATAGGAGAAGACAATGTTTCATCAATTCACGATTGCCCAGATCATCGTTGCAGTAGCTGTACTCGTCGTTGTGATCATCGTCGCTGGCGATTATCTTAGGCGCCGCAAAGCCAAGACTGCGGCCTTCCGCAATCGTTTCGGATCGGAGTACGACCGCGCCGTCCTGGAGCATGGCTCTTTGAATACGGCCGAGGAAAAACTGGCCGATCGTGAAGCCCGCGTGCACGCACTGAGGATTCGCGATCTCGGCGCCGCCGAACAGGCGCGATTCGCCGCCGAGTGGCAAACCGTGCAATCCCGCTTCCTCGATCACCCTGAGGCCGCGGTCACTGAAGCCGACGACCTGATCACCGCGCTCCTCGAAGCCCGCGGCTATCCCAAGGACAGTTTTGAACAGCGCGCCGCCGATGTCTCCGTCCTTTACCCCGGCGTGATGGAAAACTACCGCGCGGCGCACGCCGTCGCAGTGCTGCCCTACCGCGGTGAAGAAAGCACTGAAAAACTCCGCACCGCGTTGATCCAATACCGCGCCATCTTCGATCAGATCGTTCAGGACCAAAGCCCTCAAGAGAAGAAGTCCGCCGCATAGTGCGAAGCTTTTGAGCGCGAAGTGCGCCTAGGTAAGACTGGAGGATCACAGAATGAGACGACTCACGAGGCTAAGTCGATATGGCCGCATGTTAGGACTCCCCATCTTGCTGCTCGCGGGCCTATTCGCACTGGGAACTATCCGGGCATTCTCCGGCAGTCCAGCTTCAGAGAAGATTCAGGCCACATTCGCGAAAGATGGTAACGCGGTCAGCATCACGCTGACGGTTTACAACTACACCACTTCCGCGGATCTTCAGGTTCTTTCATTGGCATTCCAGGAGGGCCGGGATCGGGAATTGGCAGCCGTGCTCGCTAAAACTAAAGCGGCCGGTCATTGCTCAATCACCGGAGATCTCGGATTTGACGTCGCTTTCATCCAAACGGTCGTGACGCCCACCGGGCGGGAGATCACGTTTATCGCCAACCGTCCGCTTCAATCCGATGAAGTCAATCCGAATCCCGATGCCCAGTCCTTCGACCTCATGGTTGGTCAATTCGACATCAACGACACCGACAATACCAAGAGCACAGGATTCATCTACCCGGCAAGCAGGCTGGTGATGGATGAGCAGGGAGACTTTCACTATGATCTGGCCGGCAGCGCCTGGTCGCTAGTCAACGTTGTCGATTCAAATGGGGCTCCGGCGTTAGCGGGACGCGAGACTCCCGATGCAACGGGCCCACCTCCCCGGTCTGCGCTCCCATAGTCTGCGGTAACTGCGTAAAGCACCGGCTGAAGGCGCTCAAGGGACAGGGAGGATCGCAGGTTTTTCGGCGTTCTGGTCGGGCGATTGATCGAGAAGAGCGACGTTCAGCAGCGACTAATGTACCCGGATGCGGCAAGTTTTTGGGGGCTCCTGGCGTATTGTCGCCAACCTGAGGCTTGCCACTCCGCCAAATGTTGAACGGCTCACGCACTGTCCCGGGCCCTGATTCCGTGCAACAGGAACCAAATTAGTTCACATCCTGTTCGCGGACAGAGGATTTGAACCTATGCTCGCCGGCAGGCTAGCTGCTGCCGAATCAGCACGATAAGTTCGCAATATTCTCCCCTGGATCTCAGACGGTACTTTGGTAATCCCAAGGTGTGCAATAAAGGACAGTTTGTAACTTAGCTCTTTGAGATTCTTCGATCAATTTCGTCTGGGTAGGTTCTTTGAACTCATGAATTCTAGGCAAGTGGTTCCAGGTTACTCGCACCGAGGTGAAGCCGATGGGGAAAAACCCAGACAAGACCGCTCTTCCGATCAGGAATGACTCCGAGCAAGCTCGCATCATCCGCGAGATGATCAACGACAAGGAACGTGCTGAGTCCACGCTCGAATCTATCGCAGATGCCGTAATCTGCACCGACATTTCAGGAAACATCACCTTCTTCAATCCCATGGCGAGCAAGATGGTGGGCTGGCCGCTGAAGGAAGCGGCCGGCCGGCACCTGACCGAAGTTTTCCGGATCGTGGACGCCACCACGCGCAAGGCGATTCTGGATCCGATGGCGAAGGCGGCATCGGAGAACCTGACGGGCAAACTACCGTTGAATTGTTTGCTCATCCGCCGTGACGGTCATGAAGTCTTCATTGAAGACTCCGTTGCGCCCATCCACAACCGTGGAGAGACAGTCACTGGGGCAGTGATTGTTTTTCGCGACGTGAGCGCGGCGCAAGCGCGGTCGGAGCAGATGGCCCATTTGGCCGAACATGATTCTCTAACCAGTTTGCCCAATCGATCGCTCTTTTGCGACCGGGCTGGTCAGGCTATCTCTCTTGCGCGGAGACACGGAGGACAGGTCGCTGTGCTGTTCCTGGATTTGGATGGCTTCAAAGAAATCAACGATTCCATGGGGCATGAGGCCGGCGACAAACTTCTTCAATCTGTGGCAAAACGCTTGCTGGCCTGTGTACGCGACCCTGATACGGTCAGCCGGTATGGGGGCGACGAGTTCGCAGTGCTGCTGCAGGATGTACATCGGCCTCAAGATGCTGCTGCTACAGCAAGAAGAGTGCTCGGCGCGCTGGATGAGGCTCATTCAATCGACGGCCAACAGATTCACGTCACCGCAAGCATCGGTGTGAGCGTCTATCCTGACGACGGTTTCGATGCGGAGACGCTCACCAGGAATGCAGACACCGCAATGTATCGGGCCAAGAAGAACGGGTGCCAGAGTTGTGAGTTCTACAGTCCGGAGTTGAACGTCTGCTCATCTGAGCACCAGTTCACCCACGAGGAACTGAAGCGCGCCCTGGAACAGAACGAATTGACGTTGCACTTCCAGCCCAAAGTCAATTTGAAGACGGGAGCCTTTACCGGGACTGAAGCACTGGCACGCTGGAACCATCCCACGCTCGGAACGATTCCTCCGGGGCAATTCATTCCCGTCGCAGAGGAATCCGGCTTGATTCTGCCCATCGGCGCCTGGGTGTTTGAGGCAGCTTGCTCGCAAGCCCGAACTTGGGCGGATGCGGGTGTGCCCGCAAGGGCGGTAGCCGTCAACGTCTCAGGAGTGCAATTTCAGAGCGAGGGTTTTCTGGACGGACTGTCCGCAGCGCTCGACAAGACTGGCCTGGATCCGTCGTTGTTGGAACTGGATGTAAACGAGAGGGTTCTGATGCGCGATCTCGAGCGCACAGCATTTGTCCTCAAGGCCCTCCAGGATAAAGGCGTGCATGTGTCGGTCGACCAATTCGGCACCGGCAACTCCAGCTTGAGCAGCATGCGGAAATTATCCCTCAATGCCCTCAAGATCGACCGGTCGTTCGTCCGCCAGATCACCACTGCACCCGGTGGAACAGCCGCCGTGGAAGCGTTCATAGACATGGGTCGGGGCCTCCATCTCCGCGTTAACGCTCAAGGAGTCGAAACGGCTGAAGATCTGGAGTTCTTATGGACACACGAATGTGACGAAGCCCAGGGAAACTTTTTCAGCCGGCCCGTTCCGCCAGACCAGTTGGTCAAGCTATTCCAACCAAACTGAGCCTGCGTTTCGTGGAAGGCGCATGGAAATCGAAATCATTCCAACAGTTGTCGCCGGCGAACGTGTACCAAATTGGTCAGTTTTTTCGGGTCCAGCGTAGGAAACTGCAAATGCAGGGGTCGTAGGATCCGGCAAACAACAGGAGAAGAGAATGACAGCGAGCAAGGATTCGCATCTGGCGGAGCTTCACACGAAGGCTGCCTACGCACATGAAGCCGCTGCCCATGGGCATAGCACAGGCGATCACGCATCCGCCCAGGAACTGGCCAAGAAGGCTCTGGGATACTCCGTGGAAGCTGTGAGACATACGGACGAGATTGCGAAGAGTGCTCCGCAGTCCATGCGCGCCTAGCGGCGCACGCTCAGCGCAAACGAACGAGAGTCATAACCCGGGATGCCCGGAGTAAAAGGGGACGCGCAATGATCATTCTCATTATTGTTCTGGTTCTGCTTTTCGGTGGAGGCGGAGGATACTACGGCTACAACCGGTGGGGCGGAGGCGGAGGCGCCGGCATAGGGCTGGGTACCGTGCTCGTGATTCTTCTGGTGTGCTACCTGTTGGGAATATTCCGGTAGAGCGATCTGCTACAAGCTCGACTCGCCGTTGGAAGATTCGCGGCGGAGCGGAAATCACTGTTCAGACAACGACATGTGAGCAACGCAATTACTGCGCGGAGGAAAGCCATGCATATCGCAATGAACAATGCGCTGGCGATTTTGAGTTGGCACGAATTCAAGTTCTTGGGCGGCGATTTCACGGACAGTGGCTCTGTCTGGCTGCTGATCGGGTTTTTATTGGCCATCGTGGTGCTCTCTGCTCTCGCGGCACAGGCGGGGCTGGTTTTACATGCCCCGCGTCGTAGCCAGTCTCGTGCCAGTTGGCCAGCGGACATCTCCGAATCGGCGGTCCCAGTGCCGCCGGGCCAGGCGAACCTCGATGGTTCGGGCACTCCCACATAATGCAAATCTGTCCGGGATGAATCGAAGCTTGTGAAAGAATCGGCGATTTATTTGGCAGTGTGCGAGCCAACCGTCCGCGCAGTGACGAAGGTTGTCGCAGCAAAACGGAAATTCATGGGCGCGGTTGACTTTTCTGCAGCAGGCATGCGTGTCCGGGGCGGTTTTCGCCTACACACTCAACAGAAATCGCTCTAAACGGGAAACGCGCTCATGCAACTAAGGGCCGGCTTGCAGTGATGTTCTCGACAGCATGAGCAGGGAACCTGAGGCGCGCCGGTTGTACGCGATGGGTAAGAGCCCGCGAGAATGAGCACATATAGGATTGCGCCACCCGGTTCCAGACCATCTCACGTGCATAGGTGTAAGCACGCTTGCGCATGGCCTGGCGTTCCAAATCGTTGTCCAGGAGATCGATTGCCGCCGCTGCGATAGCGGCCGGATCTTCAAAGGGAACCAAAGTACCGCGCCCATCATCGAGGAGCTCGGCGGCGTGCCAGTAGGGAGTGGAGATGATGGCTTTGCCCGCGCCCATGGCGTAGGCCAGGGTTCCCGATACTGCCTGCGCCGCGTGACAGTAAGGTGTGATGTAAATATCGGCAGACCCGACCAGCGAGGCCATCTCCTGAGGGCTGAAGAACCGGTTGTGAAAGATGACCTCCCGTTCAACTCCCAATTCTTTGGCCATGGCCTGCAATTGATCCCGGTATCGATCACCCTCGCGAGCCCTGACATGCGGGTGAGTGGCGCCCGCGATCACGTACGCAACGTCTTTGTGACGGGCGAGGATGCGTGGTAGGGCGCGAATCACGCTCTCGAACCCCTTGTTGGGAGACAACAAGCCGAAGGTAAGCAATACAGACTTTCCCGCGAGGTCAAGCGCGCCTTTGTAAATCTCCGGCTGCACGAAGGGAAAGTCGGGAATGCCATGCGGCACCAAATCGATCTTTTCAGCCGGCACCCCAAATACATCGTGCAGAACGCGAGAAGAGTACTTGCTCATCACAATAAGACGATCGGAGAGCGCGGCGATCTGCTGCATGACCATTCGTTGATCGCGGTCCGGCTGACTGAGAACGGTATGGAGTGTTGTTACCACCGGCATGGTGAGGCGTTGCAGCAACTCCAATACGTGGCTGCCCGCTTTCCCCCCGAAGATACCGTACTCGTGCTGCAAACACACTAAATCGACATTCGTGGCGTTGAGACAATCTGCGGTTGCCCGATATGAGGATATGTCGCCTTCGACGATCTGGGACCGCACTCGCGCGGGATAAGCATACGACGACTGCGGATCGTTGACGGCCACTACCGACAAGAGCGCAGCCCCGTACTCAGCGGTGATGGCGTCACTCAAATCAGTTGTGAAAGTTGCAATTCCACATTGCCGGGGAAGGTGGTTTCCGACCACCGCGATCCGACCGGGAAGCGAACGGCTGGGCGCCGGCTGCTGCGACAGTGCCGGCGTTCGTCCAAACACCAGAGTCCGCGGATCGCGCAGAATCAAGTTTCGCGGCTGCAAATTTAATGAGATGTTCGATGCGGACATCGCAGACTCCTGAAGTCAAACAGGCTAACGGCCAGGAACAACATTCCAAGACTGAAATTCGAAATCAGCGGCGAAACGCCACAATCGTTGCCGCGGCTTCACTCGCGACAAAGGCCAAGAGGAAGAGTGCTGCGCCGATACCCTCCAATGGCGTTGTGGACTTGCCACCGGCACGCATGGATGACCGCGTGTCCGGTCGTTCTTGTCCCATTGCCGCCACCCGAAAGCCGCGCGTGAATACGAAACACCCGGCACCGGACATTACCACGTCCACAATAAACGGCCCGATCTTGAGAATGCGGCGTATCAAGCGGCTCATCATGGCCTGAATCTACTCCAGGCAACTTGGGATGGATGTGCACTTTTGCACTATGAGAAACGGCCGACCGGGATCAATACATACAGTTTGTGAGAGGAGCGGCGGCAGTGCAGGTACTGCGTGAAGCCCCGGGCGGGACATACTCATGCGACAGGGTCGAGCGCAGGTTTCTCCGCGTTGTGGTCAGGCAATTGATCGAGCAGAACTACGTTGAGCAGCGACTTATGTACCTGGATGCGGCCGTTGTAGCTGATAAAACCGAGCTCGCGAAAACGATTCATGAAGAAGCTGACGCGCGACCGGGTCGTGCCGATCATATCTGCCAGCGTTTCTTGAGTAATGGGCGGGATGAAGGTTTCCGGTTCGCCCGGTTTGCCGAATTCGGCCATCAACAGGAGAATCCGCGCCAAGCGCTTCTCGCTGGAGTTGAACAACTGATCGACAAGATCGGCCTGGGTGCGCATGCTGCGGGCAAGCAGGAATTTGAGAAATATGTCGGCGAATGCGGGCTCGTCATGCATCACGCGAATCATTGCTTTTCTGCTGATCTTGAGCGCGGTACAGGTGTTCACGGCAGTTGCGGTTGCCAAATGCAGTCCCACGATTGCCGCGAGAGACTCTTCTCCGACAAAATCGCCAGCCGCTAAAAGAGTAATGGTGGCCTCTTTGCCCGTCTGCGAAACAACTGTGACTCTCGCACGGCCCACTTGCAGGTAATACACAGAGTCCGCGGGGTCGCCCTGGCAGAAGAAGGTCTCTTTGGGCTTTAATTCGATAATCTTCCGGCCGAGCCCGGGGTTGGCCAGAAAGGCGGCGGAATCGAATGTTTTGCCATCTTCGGTCATCAACATAACTACCTCGTTACAGCGCGATCATTTTGGGTTGCCTCCGCATGACCAGGAGAGCTTCGCCGCAGCATGCCGTGTGTAGAGATTGTGGCGAATAGAGCAAGAATCGCCGGTTCGAAATTGGGACAGTCTGCCGGAGGATCCTCGCAACGACCATCAATATCTGTCCATCATCGCCCGGACGCAGGAATCGCGTATGGTCAATATTGCTCACCGAGAGAGGCGCTGGAGGTCCGCCCCAGGTGAGCTCTCCGAAGCGGGGTCCCGCGCTTTCCTACCACCATTCTGTGGAGGGCACTGCTACAACCTTCCCGCCGGTGTCGGGCTTGGTCGATCGCAGAAGCAGGAGGGGACATTGCACGAGCTTTACCACCTTTTCGGCGATCGAGCCGAAGACCAGCGGATGCCAGCCAGAGATGCCGTGCGTGGAGATCACCACCATGTCGGTATGCTCGCGCTCCACCGCTTCCATGATGTTCCCGGCGATGTCATTCCCAGTTTCAACGCTGGAAGTCGACTTCACTCCCCTGGCCGCAAGAGCTTCATGGCACTTCGCCAGATGCCGCTCTGCAATGGATCTCGTATCCTGAAGGAATTTGGATTCGGGGACAAAGTCGGGAAGAGTTGAGGCGGGAAACATCGGGATCACATGCACAAGATGGAGTTCCGCGTGAAAGTGCTTCGCAAGGCCGGCGGCCATCTCCAAAGCTGCCTGCGAAGACGAGCTGAAGTCGATGGGCAACAAAATCCTGGTGGGAATGGAAGGAAAAGCATGAACCTCAGACATTGCAGACACCTCGCCGAACCGCAGAAAAAACTGGTTTTTTCCATTCTCCTCGCGTCACAACCGCAAAGACTGTGCTCTTTTGGACATATGCCTTGTGGACCATCTGCAGGACCCTGCGAATTTCGCCTTGATTGCCTTGTGCGACCATCGCATTCGCTGACAACTCGCGATGGCGTGCAAATGTGACCATCCTTGTAGGCCTTCATTCTGAAAACATCTCTTTGGGTGTAGCTATGCGACGCGACAGCTCGTTGGCCGCACATGGCGTGCCCGAAATGGGCGATGCCGATGAAAGGGGAGACGATGAGACTTTCCGTGCTTTTAGTGTTGGTCACCTCGGCCCTGGCCGCGATGCCACTGCCGGCAAGATCGCAATCGCTTGTCTCTCCCGGAGACCCCTCTGCTATTTCAGGAATCACGGCCTCAGCGACAGGGACACTGGACCTGGACTATGTTCGGCCGACCGAAAGAACAAAGGTGAGCAACTACGCTTTCGACGCATTCGGCCCCTATCCAATTGCCGGCGCCGCGCTCGCCGCGGGGATTAATCAGTGGACCAATTCCCCTCCAGAGTGGGGCCAGGGAGCCGAGGGTTTCGGCAAGCGGTTTGGGTCCGACTTTGGGATCGCGGCGATTGGAACCACCACGCGTTATGGGCTGGCGGAAGCTTTCAGGGAAGACACCAGGTACTACCGCTGCGAATGCGCGGGTCCGCTTCCGCGACTGCGCCACGCAGTGATTTCCACCTTCACAGGGCGCCGTGGCCAGGACGGTCATCGCGTCTTTTCTATCTCCGCGCTTGTCGCGCCCTATGCGGGTACCATGACCGCGGTCTACCTGTGGTATCCGGATCGCTTCAACGCAAAGGATGCGTTCCGGATGGGCAACTATAGTTTGCTGGGATATATGGGTGGCAACATTGCTCTGGAGTTTTTCTATAGCGGACCTCACGCCTTGATTTCACGGATGCATTTGAACAATGCGCACGGCTCGCCGGATAAAGGTCCAAATCATTGAACGATCGCGAATCCACAGCCGTTGCGGGCCTCAACCCACCTCTTCCGGTGCTGCGAGTCGACCTCGTATCTGAAGTGGCAGGCTCTGCCAAGAGCCTGTTTAACAGTTTTTTCGAGTGGTTTGGAGAACTGGGCATCTTTTCCTGGCGAGTCGCCACAGCCGCGGTTACGCCGCCGTATGAATGGCGCGAACTGATTCAGCAGCTCGACGAAGTTGGGTCGAAGTCTCTGCCGCTGGTCGCCATGGCAGGCGCTGCAATTGGCGTCATCATCTCGCTCGAAGCCCGCTACAGCCTCACTCGATTCGGCGCCAAATCAATGTTTCCCGCCACCCTTGTGTATTCCGTCGTTCAGATTATGGGTCCGGTCATTACCGGCCTGGTGGTAAGCGGGCGCGTAGGCGCAGGCATGGGCGCCGAACTTGCATCAATGAAGGTGACCGAGCAGATCGACGCCATCGAAGCATCCGCGATCAATCCTTATCGGCTGCTGGCAGCGACACGCATAGTTGCCTGCATCCTGATGTTGCCGCTCCTCACCCTCGCCACCGACGCGTGTGCGTTACTGACGGGCTGGTTTGCACAGGCTCTGGTTGAACCGCTCTCATTCCATCAGTTCATCTCAAGCGGCTTTAATGGCGCCACCTTCAATGCATTCCTGCCACAGACATTCAAGACTGCCGTCTATGGCCTGATCATCGGGCTGATCGCGTGTTTTCAGGGAATGCGCACTCGCGGTGGGGCTGCGGGTGTGGGTCGCGCAGCCACCAACTCGGTCGTACTGGCTTCACTCTTCCTGATTTTGGCTGATGTTGTCCTGGTGAAATTCATCCTGGTCTTTTTCCCTTAACCGTTGTTTAAACACGCGTGAAACAACTATGGCCACAACGTTTGACATCGCGACGCAGCAAGCTGAACCCAAGCAGAGCGGTTCCGTGCCCGTTGTTGCTGTCGAGAGCGTATACAAATCCTTCCCGGGCCACAAGGTCTTAAACGGAATCAGCTTGCGCGTGAACAAAGGAGAAACCCTGGCCGTGCTGGGACGCAGCGGCACGGGGAAAAGCGTGTTGCTGAGGCTGATTATTGGCCTCGATGCGCCCGACTCCGGATCTATCTGCATTCATGGCCAGAACATCGCGGGTCTGGCTCTCGACCGCATCGGAGAAATCCGCAAGAAGATGGGATTCCTGTTTCAGCAGGCGGCGCTTTACGATTCGCTCACGATCCGGGAGAACGTAGCCTTCCCCCTCGAACACCATCGCAGAGACCTGTCCAAATCTGACCGCGACGACCGTGTGAAGCAGTTGCTGGCCGAGGTGGGCTTGGATGGCGCTCTCAATAAAATGCCGTCGGATATATCAGGCGGCATGCAAAAGCGCGTCGGCCTGGCGCGTGCACTGGCTCTTGAGCCGGAGATTCTGTTGCTCGACGAGCCCACGGCCGGCCTCGACCCCATCAGTTCAGGCGAAATCGATGAACTGATTCTCAAGCTTCAGAGGGAACGGCAGATGGCGTCCATCGTCGTCACGCACGATCTGCATAGCGCCAAAACGATCGCTGGCCGTCTCGCCCTGCTTAATGAAGGCGACGTAGTGATCGAAGGTACGTTCAAAGACCTTCAACAAAGCAACATCAGATTTGTTAAGGAATTTCTACAGCAATCGTAGGAGGATTTATGTCGCGAATTGCAAGGTTGGGAGCATTTGTCGTGTTGACGCTGGCAGTACTGGCTGCAGGGGTCTTCATCATCGGGAGCCAGGAATACCTGTTTCGCTCCACCTACCAACTGAAGACGCAATTCGACAATGTTGCAGGCCTGGCTGTGGGAGGTGACGTGCAGGTGGGTGGCGTTCACAGCGGAATTGTGCATAGCATCACACTGCCTCACAAACCGGGCGATAAGGTTATCGTCGTCATGGATCTCAACAAGTCGACAAAAGAGATCATCAAACAGGATTCCGTAGCCTCAATCGAAACCGAGGGAGTCCTGGGCAATCAATTCGTGGCCATTTCGTTTGGATCTGCCGGGCAAGCCGAGGTAGAGGACGGCGGGACCATCCAGAGCGTACCGCCGTTGGAGTTGGGCGCACTGCTCACAAAGGCGAACGCGATCCTCGATAGCAGTCAACAGGCCATCGTCAACACAACCGCGGCCACGGCCCATCTGAACTCGGTGAGCGCCAAGATCGATTCGGGACAAGGAACCGTGGGATCCCTGGTAAATGACAAGCAACTCTACGTCAATCTGGAACAAACTACGACCACGCTGCAAGCCACGATGCAGCAGGCGCAACTCGGCGTAACGGACTTCCAGGAAAATATGGAAGCGCTAAAGCATAATTTCTTTTTGAGCGGATATTTCAAGAAGCGCGGATATGAAGACTCCTCCGATCTGTCGGCAAATAAAATCAGCGGTCTCCCGCAGAGCACTCCCGTAAAGATATTTACTTACGCGGCCAAGCAGCTCTTCGATAGCCGCGATTCCGCCAAGATAAAGGATCAGAAAACCCTCAAAGCCGCCGGCGACTTCCTGGCACAGACTCAATTCGGAGTTGCGGTTATCGAGGTCTCCTCGGGCATGGATGGCGATACCCAGAAGGATCTTGTCCTCACGGAGGCCAGGGCCATGGTCATTCGCGAGTATCTGGTCGAGAACTTCGGGTTTGACGACAGCCAGCTCAAAACGTTGGGAATGGGCAAACAAGAAGGCGCGAACCTCGACGCGGATTGGGGTTCGATCCAGATTCTCATTTATCCCGTTGGAACTGAGCTACCCGTCGACAAGCCAGCGCCGGCGGTTAGCTTATTTACACCTGAAGCCGACAAGCATGTGCAGGTCACTGCTGCGGCAACTCAGAAACCATAACTGGTCACGCGGCAATCCTGCGCAATCCTCGATCACTCCTGCACGTTGTTGGTATCGGCAGCGCTTTGGATAAAATACTTCGTAATCGTGCGCAAGCTTTCCCGCGCCCGCATCCAATCTCATATCGGGAGGATTTCCATGGAACTGGGCATGATCGGCTTGGGCAGGATGGGAAACAATATGGTGCTGCGCCTTATGAAGGCCGGTCACCAATGCGTCGTGTACGACATTCATTCGGAGGCCGTACAATCACTCGCCAAGGAAGGCGCGGTTGGCGCCAATTCGCTTGAAGACTTCGTGAAAAAGTTGAAGACACCGCGCGCCATCTGGATGATGGTGCCGGCCGGAGTGGTGGATGCAACGCTCAAAGGCTTGACCCCGCTGCTCCAACCGGATGATGTGGTCATCGATGGCGGCAACTCTTATTATCACGACGACATCCGTCGCGCCGCGGAACTGAAACCGAAAGGCATCCATTATGTGGACGTGGGAACCAGCGGCGGAGTATGGGGTGCCGAACGCGGGTATTGCCTGATGATCGGCGGCGAAAAGGATGTGTTTCAGCGTCTCGACCCCATTTTTTCCGCATTGGCGCCAAGCATTGATTCGGCGCCGCGCACACCGGGCAGAGAAAAAGTGGGCGGCACTGCGGAGCACGGCTATTTGCACTGCGGCCCCAACGGCGCCGGACACTTTGTGAAGATGGTGCACAACGGCATCGAGTACGGAATCATGGCTTCGTATGCGGAGGGGCTGAATATTCTTCATCACGCCAACGTGGGCAAGCAGCAGCAAACTGTGGACGCCGAGACGACGCCTTTGCGGAACCCTGAGGTGTATCAATACGATCTGAATCTCGCCGACATCGCCGAGGTCTGGCGCCGCGGCAGTGTGATCGCGTCGTGGCTTCTGGATCTGACTGCTATCTCTCTGCTCGACAGCCCGGATCTGGCAAAATTTACCGGTCGCGTGTCGGATTCCGGAGAGGGACGCTGGACGATCACTGCTGCGATTGACGAGTCGGTTCCAGCACCCGTTCTGAGCGCCGCACTCTACGAGCGTTTCAGTTCGCGCGGCGAGGACACTTTCGCCGACAAGCTCTTATCCGCACTGCGATTTCAATTCGGCGGCCACGAAGAAAAGACCGGCGAGAAAGAGGGCGTCTGATGGCAAATTCCCAGTCAGACGCTCTGGTGGTCTTTGGCGTGACGGGCGATCTGGCCCACAAGATGATCTTCCCGGCGCTCTATGCCATGGTGAAAAGCGGCGCGCTCAAGGTTCCAGTGATCGGCGTGGCTTTTCCGAAATGGAGCCTGGAGCGGCTGCAACGGCGCGCGACAGACAGCATCAAGCGAGCAGGCGGAATTGACGACAAGCGCGCTCTCAAACGCCTTTTGTCTCTGTTGAAGTATGTGAGCGGAGATTATACGGACGCCAATACGTTCACGGCGATCAAAGTGGCACTAGGGAAGGCACAACGACCCGCGCACTATCTCGCAATCCCGCCTGCGCTCTTCGAAACCGTAATTAAAGGACTGGGAGCCGCTGGTTTGGCTAAGAATGCGCGCGTGATTGTCGAAAAGCCCTTCGGGCGCGATTTGGCTTCAGCGCGTGAATTAAACAAGGTTGCGCACGCCGTGTTCCCTGAGGACTCGATCTTCCGCATCGATCACTTCCTTGCCAAGGAAGCGATCATGAATATTCTCTACTTCCGTTTCGCCAACTCATTTCTGGAGCCAATCTGGAATCGCAACTATGTGGCCAGCGTTCAGATCACTCTCTCGGAGGATTTTGGGGTGGGCAAACGCGGCGCGTTTTATGAGACAGCAGGCTGCCTGCGCGATGTGATCGAAAACCATCTTTTCCAGATTGCGGCGCTACTGGCCATGGAACCGCCTGCAGGCCGGGACTTTGGGGATGTGCAAATTGAGAAAGCCAGAGTCTTTAAAGCCATGTGCCCTCTGAAGCCCGATGATTTGGTGCGCGGCCAGTATTTGGGTTATCGTGATGAACCGGACGTGGCGAAACACTCCGATGTCGAAACCTATTGTGCCCTGCGGCTCTTCATCGACTCATGGCGCTGGGATGGAGTGCCCTGGTATTTGCGGTCGGGCAAGTATCTGCCCACCACAGCTACCGAAATACTTGTAGAGCTCAAGCGCCCTCCACAGAAACTCTTTGCCGATGCAGTGCAGCCGCAAGCGCGGTCGAATTATCTGCGCTTCCGGCTCTCTCCCAACTCGGCGATCGCTCTGGCTGCCCGCATCAAGCTTGCCGGGCAGGAATTCATCGGAGAGGAGCGAGAGCTTTTTCTGTCAGATGAACAGCCGGGAGAGGAAGGGCCTTATCAACGGCTATTGAGCGATGCCATGAAGGGCGACGGGGCGCTCTTCACACGCGAAGACGCGGTTGAAGCCGCTTGGAAGGTTGTCGATCGCGTTCTCAAGCGCCATCACCCGGTTCTCCGTTACAAACGCGGCACCTGGGGGCCGAAAGAGGCCGACGGACTCATCGCTCCAGACGGCAGTTGGCACAACCCAAGCCTCGATGGGGCATCCGAATAATCGCCTGTTTTCCGCGAGTTCTCGCTCGAACTTGATCACCTTAAGTCCTCCCGCCGTCTAAGCCGCCAAATCTGTCTCCAAAAGCGCCAGATCAGATTTAGAGATTGTCTTCATCACTCTGCCGGATGAGCAGTATGGCTCAGACATTTCTCCAGCGATTCGCAAGAATGGGAGTGAAGCGGAGCCATCGTTCTCCACTTTCTGATGGCTCCCACGCTAAGTGAGTCGAACGCTCGTAACTTCCCGACGATGCCAATGGCGGTATCGAGTCCCGGGAATCGATGGAGAACACGATATGCCACTTACCACTGTCCTCATCACATTGGTTGCTGCTGGCCTTCTGCTGTGGATTGTCAACAGGTTCATCCCCATGCAGGCACAAATCAAATCGATCCTGAACGGACTGGTTGTCGTCGTTTTGGTCTTGTGGATTGCGAATCTTTATGGAGTGTTCGATCACCTCCATCAATTCCGCGTCGGGCGCTGAAAGATCGCACCATCGAAGCTCGCACCGCTTCGCCCGCCAACCGAAAACAACAACGCAATACGGCAGTCTTCAGACTGCAGGAGATCTCGTGAAGCACACAATGCTGTTCATCATCGTAAGCGTTCTCAGCGTGACCGCATTTGGTCAGGCCGGCCCCCAGGAGTCGATTGCTCTTGTGCCCGCCGGCTCAATGCCCGTCTATGCCGTAATTGAAACCAGCCGCAACGTCGAAGCGGTTGACTACGAACATCGCAGCGGCGCCTCGGAAGTGGACCTGGCTGGGACCACCTTGCTGCCTGCGGCCGATGGAAAAGCCAAAGTGCGCAGCAAGCGCGGCACCATGGAAGTGGAAGCGGACTTTGGGAATTTGCAAAGCCCCACAATCTTTGGCGCTGAATATCTGACCTACGTGATGTGGGCGATCTCGCCTGATGGTCACGCAGTGAACCTTGGAGAAGTATTGGTCGGCGGCAACGATCGTAGCAAGCTGACTGCCACCACCAATCTCCAGGCATTCGCGTTGATCGTCACTGCGGAGCCGTATTTTGCTGTTCACGAGCCCAGTAACGTTGTCGTGCTTGAAAATGTGATTCGCGCCGACACCAAGGGAACACCCGAAGCGGTGAATGCGAAGTATGAACTCCTGGAGCGCGGCGGTTATATCCCAACCGGATACAAGTTCGATCCCGTGGTTCTGGATGCCAAGCTGCCTTTGGAATTCCTTGAAGCGCGCAATGCGGTTCGCATCGCCCGATCCGAGGGAGCCGAGGCGTTCGCCGGCGAAAGCTACCAGCACGCGGTCCAGTTGATGAACAGTGCCGACGAATACGCTGTGGATGGGCATTCCGATAGGAAGCAACTGATTGCGAAGTCCCGAGAGACAGTGCAGACTGCGGAAGATGCGCGCGAGATAGCCGTCAAAAGGATCGAAGACGATCGCAGGGCGAGTGAACTCAAGGCTTCAGCTGATGCGCAGGCACAGTCGCAGGCGCAGGCCGATGAAGCAAACCGGCAAAAACTACAAGCCCAGGCTGATAGGGCAAACGCCGAGGCCGCCAGGTTGAAAGCCCAGGCTGACTTGACGAACAACCAGGCAGAATCAGCCGACGCCATCAGCGCGGCTCAAGCCGATGCTGACCGGTCCCGGTTGATTGCCCAGCATGCGCAAGAAGGAGAAGAGCAGGCGCGCGCCGACAAAATGGCAATGCGTGCGCAATTGGAAGTGCGACTCAACGAGATCCTCGAGACACGCGACAGCGCACGGGGACTCATCGTCAGCATGTCCGACGTGCTCTTCGACACTGGGCATTACTCGTTGAAGCCCGGCGCGCGGGAGAAGCTGGCAAAGGTTGCTGGCATTCTGATTGCATACCCGTCGCTCAACATTGCGGTCGGCGGATACACCGACAATGTGGGTGGCGATGAGATGAATCAGAAGCTCTCAGAGAATCGCGCCGGAGCTGTTCGCGATTACCTGGTGCAACAAGGCGTAGTCGCAAACTCAGTGAGCGCAACAGGCTTCGGCAATAGTGCGCCCGTAGCCTCGAACGATAACTCCGCTGGACGGCAAGAGAACCGGAGAGTTGAGCTGGTCGTATCGGGCGACGCAATTGGTAGCCCTGTCAACGCGACGACTGGAAGCCTGCGCTAACTCCAGCCCACTGCCCTCTGCGGACCCGATAAGGTCCGCAGAGGATATGAACAGAACGAGCGGAGCGGCAATGGCACTTATCAAGAAAATTGATGTAGAAAAGTATTTCGCGGCGCGGCGAGCCACGAAGTTGGGGAGATTAGGGATGGTGAGCCAACCCGGCCTCGCTGGAATCAAGTCCGCCGCCAAGAAAAAGAGCGTTCCCGCTTTTGCCGAAGCTCTCCCCCTAGAAGATTCTTCTCCGAGCGCCTCCTCCGCCCCCATTCCAATCATGTTCGAATCTAGTCGGAGCCGGTTGCTAAGACCGCCTGGAAGCAGGCAGGAGTGAAGATCAACTCGGTATTCCTGCGGGATGCGTGTACCCTGCCCAGTCAATTCAATCTACTCCAGGAGCCATTTTCCAGGGGGTGGGCAGAGGCGATCGGGACCGAAGCATCGGAACTGGATACTGCAATCCGCGGCGCTGGCTGGCATTTTATGTGGCTGGCGGATTCGTACTCGTCGCAAGCACTCGGCAGGACGGCAGAAACCGCGATCCGTTGCGCACTGGCTCGCGCCCTTCCTGGGGTGAACAAGCGCTTCAATGCTGCCGAGCTGGATTCGGTCCACGTGGTGACTTTCCCCGGCTTCCGCATCGCCAGAGTCACTGTCCAGGCTCGCCAGATACAAAGTCAGGCATCGCTGAACTGAGCCGAGGCAGCGCATCTGGATACGACCGATCCATTCCGGAGCTCGGCTTCGAATTACAAGGCCCCATTGGTATGAGCATCCTTGCCGGACAACCCGCGCTGCTCCTCGCGTCCCCTTTGCATCACTCGCTAATGCCGCATTGGCTCACGCACCTGGGAGCGCTGGGACTTTTCTCCGTTGCCATCGTCGACTCCTCCCCCATTCCACTGCCTATTCCCGGCAGCACTGATCTGCTGCTGCTGTGGCTGGTCGCGTTCAATGGCGATCCATGGGTACTCGCGGCTTGCGCCATTGCGGGCAGCCTTGTAGGCGGATACTCCACCTGGAACCTCGGGCGCAGAGGAGGCGAGGCAGCATTGCGCCGCTACGTGCCTGCGCGTCTTCTTGGACGAGTCGTCGGGTGGGTAGATCGTCACCGCATCCTCGCCGTCTTTCTTCCCGCCTTGCTTCCTCCGCCCATTCCTCTCTTACCGTTTGCACTTGCCTCTGGCGCGCTGGGCGTCGCGCGCAGTCGCTTCCTGGTGGTATACGGCGCGGCTCGCACCTTGCGTTACTCTCTCATTGCCTGGGTCGGCGTAGTCTATGGACGGCACGCCATCCGCCTGTGGGCGGGAACGCTCCAGAAGTGGTCGACTCCGCTCCTTTGTGTATTTGTGACACTCCTGGTGGCCGGCGTATGCTTTGGAATCTGGAAAGTGAGCGGTCTGCGCAAGATCGATGCGGCTGACAACCTTGCGTTGCGTAAATCAGCTCGAGCATGCGCGACTCCTGACGCTGCCTGATCCCACCTCTCGTCTACACAACAAACATTGCAACGCCCGCGACGAACAT
>JBEKEP010000080.1:0-19275 GCA_050013775.1 Occallatibacter sp.
TGGAACGCGCAATTCGGCTGGCGCTGGATGTTTACGGCGGTCGCGGTTCCAGCAATCCTGTTCTTTCTCTTTGCGCTCTTCATTCCTGAGAGCCCGCGCTGGCTCGCTGGTGTGAATCGCGCCGAAGAAGCACGGATCGTGCTGGCTCGCATCGGCGGCGATGACTACGCAGCAAGGGAACTGATGGCCATCGAGGAGACGCTTCGCACCTCGGCCGCATCGCGGGTCCGCTGGAAGGATCTCTTCAGCAAAAGCGCACGCAACCTCGTCTGGATCGGCATGGGGTTGGCCGCATTGCAACAGTGGAGCGGGATCAACATCCTCTTCAACTACGCCGAGGAGATTTACCGCGGCGCGGGGTTCGGTGTTAGCGGCATCATGTTCAACATCGTCATCACCGGCGCAATCAATCTGATCTTTACCCTGGTTGCCATGACCTTTGTCGATCGCCTGGGCCGCAGAAAGCTGATGCTGCTGGGCTGCGCCGGAGTCGGCCTCTGCCACCTTGGCGCGAGTTACGCCTATCACGCAGGCTGGCGCGGCAGCGCTGTACTGGTGCTCACGCTCGCCGCCATCGCTTGCTATTCGATGTCGCTGGCGCCAGTTACCTGGGTGCTCATCTCCGAGATCTACCCCAATCGTCTGCGCAGCCTCGGCGTCTCCTCGGCCGTCGCCGCATTGTGGACCGCATCCTTCGTGCTCACCTACACATTCCCCTTCATCAATCGCGCCTTCACCACTTCGGGCGCATTTCTCGTTTATGCGGGCGTTTGTTTTCTCGGCTTCATCTTCGTGTCTTCATGTGTCACGGAGACGCGCGGCAAGACGCTTGAGGAAATTGAGATGGCTTCGGGAGCCGATGCAGGTTGAAGACGGCTAGACCGCGCGTCCCGCTGCTGCGCCCGACGCCCAGGCCCACTGGAAGTTGAATCCGCCTAATTGACCGGTGACGTCCACTACCTCACCGACAAAGTAGAGCCCGCGCACGCTGCGGCACTCCATGGTTTGCGCGGAAAGCGCGCTCGTGCTCACTCCACCCGCGGTCACTTCCGCCTTGTCATAACCTTCCGTGCCACTGGGGGCGATCGTCCAGGCATGCAAGCGACGCTCCAACTCATCGAGCGCGTGATTGGTCCAGCTCTGCGGCGATGCGGCCTCGAGCAGCCGATCCGCCAGACGCGCCGGTAGTTGCGTGCGCAGTGCCGCTTTCGCCGTAGCCAGATCGCGCCGCGCATCGGCCACCCGCAAGGGCGCAAGCAGGGGCCACTCCGGCGACCAGTCGATGCGGATCGCCTCCGGCTGTTTCCAGTATGACGAGATTTGCAGAATGGCCGGTCCGCTCAGGCCACGATGCGTGAAGAGCATCTTTTCTCGAAAGCTGCGCTTGCCGCAGCTCGCAATCACGGGCGCGGAAACTCCGGTCAAATCCGCGAAATAAGTTTGTTCCGCGCCCGAGAGCGTGAGCGGAACCAGCGCCGGACAGCAGGTTTCAATGGCAACGCCAAACTGGCGGGCAATGTCGTAACCGAATCCCGTGGCGCCGATTTTCGGAATCGATAACCCGCCGGTGGCCACGATGAGCGCAGGCGCCGTGTAAGTGTCCTTGCCCGCATCGACCGTAAACGCTCCGGAGGAATCGTTGCGGCGCACTTCGCGGACCGCCGTCGACAGAAGCACGCGCACAGCGGCATCTGCGCATTCGCTCATCAGCATATCGACTATTTGCTGCGCAGACCCATCGCAGAAGAGCTGCCCAAGCGTTTTTTCGTGATAGGCGATGCCGTGCCGCTCGACGAGCCGGATGAATTCGGCGGGCGTGTAACGCGCCAGCGCCGATTTCGCGAAGTGAGGATTGGCCGAAAGGAAGTTGTCGGGCCGCGTGTGGAGATTGGTAAAGTTTGCGCGGCCTCCTCCGGAGATCAGGATCTTTTTGCCTGGCCGCCCCGCGCGCTCCAGCACCGCAACACGGCGCCCGCGACGGGCGGCTTCGATCGCAGCCATCAGGCCTGCCGCGCCTGCTCCGAGGATGAGGACATCGAAACTATGCTGATTCACGGTGCCAACTTCAATCATTAAAGCATTCGTGCCTGCAGACTCTCCCGCTTACAATGAAGACGTTGGCACAACGGGGCGCAGTGGGAAGTTTGTAATTCGCTCATTCAAAAAGTGGGGCCTGTAGCTCAACGGTTAGAGCAGGGGACTCATAATCCCTTGGTTGGGGGTTCAAATCCCTCCGGGCCCACCAGATCGCCCTCTTCGATGGATTCATCAGCCTGGAGGGTATAGGTTGAATGCCTTGCGGGGGCTCCAAACCTAGATGAATTCCAAACGCAGATTCTGAGAGCACAATTCCCTTCGGAAAGATCAGCCTTGCGAGACGCGGCTTACCCTGCAAATCTCCAATTTTCCAGAGGTTCGGAGAGTCCCAAATCCGCCCGCTTATTTCATCCTGAGTATGAACGCGATGCAACCGGACCACGGCGACGGCGTCGGACTGATCTACCGCCAGTGCTTCGCCCCTGTTATCGTGCTCTATTACGTCCTCAAGAACCCAGACGACCCCGGCGGGGCGGCGATTTTCTTTACGCCAACTCCAGGAAATACGCCTCGGTCCCTGCACGGTGATCTGCTTTTGATTGAATGCGGAGAGGGAAGGTCTTGTCCTTCTCCGCCTCGTCGATTGAATCTGAAAGACAGAGTGGGCGATGCGCGCCCACCCTTGCGGCATCAAGCAAACACGCCACAAGGATGGGCCACACTTCCGAACCTATTTCCCGGTCGCGGTGCAGCTCGGGTCGGCGATCTCAACGCGGCGATTCTTCGCTCTGCCCGCGTCGGTCGCATTATCCGCAATCGGCCTGGTCTTGCCAAAGCCTTTGGCAGTAAGCCGGCCTGCGGCGATTCCGTGTTGTGTGAGCCAAGTGACGATCGCCCTGGCACGCGCTTCAGAGAGAGTCTGGTTGTAGGCATCGCCGCCCACATTGTCCGTGTGTCCCTGGACCTCAATCTTCTGCGTGGGATTCTTCTTCAAGAAATCCAGAATCTGCTGCAACACCGGATCGCTGGCGGGTTGAAGAGTCGACTTGTTGAAGTCGAAGAGCATGCCGTAGATGGCCACGTGGCAGTAGGTTTTCAGATCACTGCCCATGTCTTTGTTCGCGGCGCCCGCGTCGGCAACGCGGATCTCGTTGAATTCGCCTTTGTACAGGGTGGCCCACAGGTTGCGGCCGTTCTGAGTAAAGTGCGCTGTGAGGGAAACATTCTGTCGGTCGTACAGGATCGCCCAGCCAGCTTTGATGAGGGCATCGTGATAGGCGGCGTGAAAGAGGCTGTCGGACATGCCATTCGGGGGCTGACGGTAGGTTTTGATAATCGACGATGGGGCCACGAGTTCGGGTTCGGTGACGCCAGTGAGAGGGACGCGGAAAGGATCGGTATCGGCGACGCTGCTGCGGAACTGCCACCCGGGCAGCGGGCCCAGCCACGGGAAATTTCCTTTATTGGGGTCCACTGGCTCAGGCGTTGCTGATGGCGGCGTGAGCGTGAAACTGAATGGAATCGGCGCAACCTCAACGATCTCCACGACGGCGCGTTCCGGGCTGGGGTAGGCTTCAGCCCATGCTTCGACACCGTTCTTCTGGTAGTGAACAAACATCACGATTCCTCCCGCAGACCACTCATGCACTGCGGTCCAGCCGTTGGCGAGGAAGGCCGGCTTGACAATGGCCCAAACAGCTTCCGGCGTCTCTGCGCCCGCAATGATGACTGGAAACTGCCAATGCTTTCCACGCACCACCCTGCCAATTCCGCCAAGGCCATAGTTGCCGGTCGGCAACTGCATTTCGGTCCAGGGTTCGTAGGTGATGTTGTACGGCTTGCCTAGGTTACTAAGGAAACTGAGCTCAGCTGGGATCGGCTGTTGCTGCCCCAGGCACGGGAGCCCAAAAGCGGTAAGCAGGAAGGCGGGCAACAGGCAGTGGAGTAGAGCCTGTCGCAGGGTCGAACACGTACGAGGCGTCATGCGTTCCCTCAGGCCTCCGAGACTAACACAGCATTATCTTGGCTGGCAGGATCGTGTGCGACGATCTGGAAACGTGCTAAGCCCTGTTACCGTCAAGCGGAGATCTGGCAGAGACTGGTTGCCGGATAATGGCTGACATTTCATGGCGTGCCTGCACCCGAAATGCCATATCAGCCAGAAATGCAGAAACTGAGTCCGCGACGTTATGGTCCAACAAACGCGATCCTCTGCGTACTCCATCCCTGGTTGACACGCAAATTGGTGACATCGGCACGTAAGTATTCTTGATGATTTCTTGAACGGGTCATGTGGCACCACCACATGAGCCCCGCGCCCTGACGCCAATTCGAGTAGGTTTCCTCGATTTCCGCTCCATCGAAATTGGCCCATGCCATGGCTTGCGGCAGATGCGTTGCCGGATCAATCTTCAGCAACACCCTGTCACCATGGTTGTCGGCAATCAGGAGTATTGATGGACCGGCAAGGGCCACCGTCCGTAGAGGATCATCGCCACTGAGTAGAAGAGATGGGAGAGAGCGAAACGGCATGCCTGCTGCTGTTGGCGACGGTAGCTCGCTCCGCATAGGCCGCGTGGAAGACCATGTCCAACCTGACGCACCATTGCTAAAGCTCACCGTCGTGTTTACACCTTGCGACTCGACACGAATGCCGGATGGAGCGGCAAAGGTGGTGGTCTCCATCGACCATCCGCCGTTGACCTCCCAATACGCCCTGTCCGTGCGTTGCCAATCGTGGATCGACTCCAAATTGCTTTTGCCGCCCATCGCGGTTTGCACGGCGGCAAGAAGCTGCAGCGCCTGCGGGTCTCCCCTGCTGCCGGAGGACGGCGTCCGGTTGGAGCCTGTGGGATTCGCCGGCGAGGAGTTATTCGCGTATCGAGCCGGCGCTGAAGGGGCAACTTCGACGCTGATGGGCAATGTGCCCGTCGATGTGCCGCCGGGCCCCGTCGCCGTCAGAGTGTACGCTGTAACGCTTAGCGGACGAACCACCGCAGTTCCGGTTGTGCCAACCACTCCAATACCGGGGTCAATGCGAACCTCCGAGGCTCCAAGAATCGTCCAGCGAATTGCTGTGGTTTGGCCAAGCCGCAACTGATTCGAGTCGGCTGTAAAGCTGACGATCGTCGGAGGCTTTGGCGGATTGACGACAATCGTAACGGTCCGGGTCAGAGGCGTCGATCCGCCGCCGTTCGTGACGGTGAGTGTGTATTGCTGTGAGGCCTCCGGTTTTACCTGCCATAAACCAGTCACGGGAACCACTCCCAAGCCGGGAAGGATTGTGACGGTTGGACTGTCTCCCGTCACTTCCCAGCGGAGAGTCGCAGTCGCGCCGCGTTCGATGGAAGGCGCAGAGCTGGTAAACGAGACAATGACTGGAGCCGCCACTTTGACAGCGGGCTTGCCCACCGGAGGCGGCTCAATGCTGGCGCCCCCTGATGGATTGACCGGTGCGGGGATTTGCACTGGCGGCCCTGCTGGATTTTGCTGTTCGATCGGCTGCAATTGCGCCGTCCCAGGGGGCTGACTTTGAAGGTCTGGGCCCCGCGGATCAGGCTTCGATTGCGACGGTTCGATAGGCAGCGCAACTTTGATGGGTGTTGGGCTCTCTACGCCGGGCTGGACATTTTTCGCGAGCGCATGCTTTGGCAGGAGAATCTTCGACAGGTCGTGCCAGCGCAGAACAACCTGTGGCGCCAAGGCGTACGCGGCCGCTATTGTGCCAACGGCGCACAAACAAACAGCGGCAATTTGGCCTACGCGCCGGAATCGATGGGTTGACCTCGGAAGAGAAACTTCAGGCCTCTCTACCGCATTCAAGCAGTAAGGACACGCGAGCGGACCATCGAGCATCTCTGCTCCGCCTTCGCGCCCGCAGCTTGGGCAACGGTAGCCGGAGTCTTCGAGCCGGCCGTTCGCGCACTCGCAGGAAAGCTTTCCGCTCTCGCCTTCTTCGCCGCAATTTGAGCATCGCTGGATTTGGCAAGCCTGCGGACGATATGGCTCCCTGCAACCAACGCACAGACGTGCCGCCTCTTGCTCTGTGAATTGAGCACTGTCATGGTGGCACGTCAGTTTGCGCGTAGCCATAAGATGCCGACATCCTGCAACGGTTCCTGACAGCGGGTCAGGACCTTAGCTTCACGAAATCCCCGGACCCGGTGGCACTTTTTACCTCATCCGCTCGTCCATTAGACGAAGCATGAAGAATTGTCCCCTGGTAGGACAGACACGGAAATCGTGAATTCCACGCGCCCGGGCCCAATTTTTTCTTCGCTGAAACGGACTTGTACCCGCTTTTCGGTAACTCTATACTGAATCTCCCCGACAACCCCGGCCAAGAGGGGCAATGCAATGGATTTGCTAAGCAAGCTGCTCGAGTTTCTCAAAAGGTCCTACGCGTGGGTTGTCACCAAGTCGCCGCAACAGGCCGACCCGAGAATCTGTCCGCTCTGCTTTGACTCGATAACAGCGGATACCAGGTTTATCCGGTATTGCCCGGTCTGCAAGAACTGGGAGATCGTCAAGGGCACTTCGACGCGCGAGCTGTTCGCGCGCTGCAAAAAGATCGGCTGCAAAGCCAACCGCACCCTTGCGCAGCGGCCCTTTCTGGCTCACGAAAACTGCAGGCGATTGAATCCACTCATCCTGAACCTGAACGATGGCGCCAAGAACCGCGTCCAGTCGCTTGACGAAACCTTCACCTTGCGTTGGGTCGATCCCAGTGCGCCGGGCGGAAGAAGCGCCCCCCGAGATGTAAAGCATTGGACCCTGCCCATCATTCATGGCGCCGCCGAGAAGGTCGTGGGCGTCAAAGCCATGTGGTTTCCGTCCGAACTGCTGCGGTTGCTTTCGAGCGGCAAGGGAAAGCGGGTACAGATGAGAGGGCCCGCTGACGTAGGCAAGAGCGTTTTGTCGTCCATTGTGGTCAATCCCGATAGCCTTCCCACCAACCTTCAGGTCGAGAACTTCGTCTACGCCTCTCCTTACATTGCTACGGACATGAACGTGCCGGAGGAGCAGCGCCAGCCGTTCAGGTTTTTTGCCAATGCCCTTCAGGCCATCCAGTCTCTGAGAGACTGGCAACCTTTGGATATGCACAATACCGGCCCCGCCGAAGCGCTGATGCGCGCCGGTTTCTACAGCAAGATCGTCAATCGGGAGCGACGTGCGTTGGTGTTATACGACCTTGCTGGAGAACACTTTCAGGAAGGGGCGGGTGAAATTGTTTCCGAGCAAGCCGCGAATTCTGACTGCATTTACGTCATGATCGATATCTCCTGCATTCCTGTTTTTGAAGAGTTCATTCAGCCGCAGAACCGGAAAGGACCGGCGAAGAAATCGCAATTCAATGCGAGATTGAGCGCGAGTCTGCGGCAGATCGAAGGTGACGAGACTCCCAAGATTATCGTGGTCACCAAAGTCGACCTCGTTGATCTTGCGAAACTCGATGAAGCGGAACTCGCCGCGAACCACGAAATCGTGGAATCAGCGCATCCTGACGCCGAACAGGCCGAGTCGATCACGACGGAAGCCGCCGGCTCGAGAAATGGCCGGCATGGGAACGGCCAGCGTGGCCCGTCCGGCATCAATCAACGGTGTGCCTTGAACGATCTCGCGGAAATCAAGGCTCAAGTGGAATTGCCGTCGGCGCGATCGAGCGCGGAGATTCAAGAGCTTGCTCGCGTGAATCTGGAAAAATTGAAGAGCTTCTACGATCCGTCCGACCCTAGTCAAAAAATGATTCGCGAACGGTTGGGTGGAGAAAACATCAAGGGCGCGTTCTTCGTTTGGACCACCGGACTTGCGCCGGTTCAGTGGGGTGACCTCTCACCGGCGACGCCGACGGACCTAAAACCAGACCCCGCCGCTTCTCCAGACGCTGGCCCGGTTTCGAATGATTCACAAGCCAGCCCAGGTTCGGCAATCATGGTTAGCGCAGCCCGGCCGATCGTGAGCGCAGCCCCTCCAGCCGCGGACAACCAGCCAGCGATCAGTTGTGGAGTGCTGGAACTTGTGAAATTCACTTTAGAACTCGAGTAAAGGTGCGGTTGCGCCTCTCACACTGAGGGAGATCGAATGAAGATCCTGGCTTATGGCGGGAATGAGTATTCGATTCGCACCTTGATTGGAGAATGGCCCGGCATTTCCAGCGAGTATCTTGGGGATCTTTACGGGATTCCCTCAGGAAGCCCGAGCTATGGCCTGATATTTCCCGGCGGAAGTCCGGCCCTCCTCTATCGCGAGCGCATCAATCCCCAATACCGTGGCGGCTACCCATATACGGTCCTGCTCGATCTCGGACCATGGGAAGGCGCTGACTCGCTTTGGAGTCGAGCGGGCTGGAATGCCGCCGGTCTTCTGGAGTGCATGTTTGGTGCGCAAAGCTCCCGGCGCGCGACCTTCATGACTCCCGAGCAACTCAGCACCACATTGTTGCGCTCCGTGGTGGAAGAGATTCTCGCCAAACGCGAACTCGATCGCTTTGCCCTGGGAACAACCAGGCTGGCGGCCTTTGAAAAAAGGTGGGCGAGCTTTCTTGCCGGGTCTTTGAATTCCGAGGTTCCCGTCGTGGCCCCGCCTCGTGCGCTCGGCGTCGAGCAGCGACCAACGATGGCTGAGCTGGCAAGCCTGAGTTTCCGTCTGCCTCCCTGGCTTCAAACCGGCCGGGGGTGGATGGTGGGCGGCTCGTATACGCAGGCGGCCGGATTCGGCGCAGGCGCTTTGCTCGACGATGAGCCATTTGGAGAAAAGATCGATCCGTCTGCTGTCATCCGCGACGGCGATCAACTGCAATCGCTGCTGCAGCAGTTGAGCGAGTCCCCGTCGACCGCAGAGACGGCCCGCGAACTGGTCAATCAGCCGGCAATCTACTGGCCCGACGCGAAACAATTCTTCGATCGCGCCGGACTGTGGCGGCAGGCAGCGACCGGAGATGACTCAGTATTTCGCGAAGAGCTACCGGAGGACGGCATGCTCGCCGCGGAGATTTTTGCTGCCGCCTATCAGAATGCGATGGATAAAGCCGCTCACCAAACGAGGATCGGTCCCAATCAAACGCGCGCCATCCTTGAGTCCCGACGTCAGATCGGTCCCACGCGTATTCCGCGAGCCATGGTTCCTTATCTCGATGCCGATGCGCTCAGCACGCAGCTCGACGCCGAGTCGGTTCCTCCACTCGTTCCTGAGTACCTCGAACTGCCTCCCGACCTCTGCCTGGCGCGATGCAAACGGCAAATGATCGCGAAGAAAGGCGACCTGACGCGAGCGGATTTGGAGGGATGGAGGCGTTTCCTGCGCGATACAGAGACGGGAGACGCAGAGAACGAATTCCTCAAGGAATTCGCGCAGCGGCAACCCTGGCTCGCGCCGTGGAAGAGCAATGAAGATCCCAGGCTCAATCAGATCCTCAAACAAGAAGCTGCCTCACGCCTTCGCAAGGGCCCTGCTTACCCCATCCGCACCTGGCTCTACGACAGCTTGTTCTTTCTTCCCGCCGAAGAAGTGAATGCGGAGCTGGAGAAATTCAAAGGCAATCTCGACGCGTCCTTGAGAGATCTGGCACTCCTGCTCAGGGAAGAACCACGCGAATTGGGAACGGCTGCGCGCGCGTGGCTCAAGCGGCTTGCTTCATCCAGTCTCCGCAACGAGCTCGCCGTGGAGACGAAGCTTGCGATCGCGTATGAAAGCCCTCAGGGCTGGGAGAATTTATGGTCTCTCTCACAAGCCCTGCACAATGGCAAACCCTTTGCCTCAAAGGAAGTCCCGAAGGAAGAGCGGGCCATCCTGGCGCTGGAATGCATCGACCTGTTGCGGCTCTTCACCAAGAGCAAGAAATTGGGCATTTCCGTTCAGGAGTTTGTTCAGATCGCCAAACTGCTCGAATTACAAAAGCGGTTCGCGGCTACACTCGGTGATCTGGCATCGGACCGTCAATTCCATCGATACTACGAAGCTATGCAGCCGGCCCAGAAGAAAGGGGCCGTCAATGCATCGAAACCCGAAGCGAATGAGATTGCCTCATCTGAACTCCTCACGGAGGCAAGCAAATTACGCGACGCGATCGAACGAGTCGTGAAGGCGATCGAGAATTCCGATCGCATAATTGCGCCTGATCCCGCAGATGATGTCGACCCCGACCAATACCGTGACCTGGCGGATCTTCTTTTGATCGATAGGGCCCGCCATGGCAAGTCGACTAAGACGGAGCCTTATGGGTCGCCGCCAATCGATCTCACCGCTGTTCTTATCGGAGTCGCAGCGTTATTTCTAGGTGCGGCTGCATGGTGGTCACGGTTCCAAAATCTGCCGATTCCTTTGGTTGGTGCTCTTGGCGCGGAGGAGCATCGTCTGCCGCTGGAGTTGGCTGCCATAGTCATCGCCGTCTGTGGTCTCGCGCTGCTGGTGCGGGGACTGTTCCCGCCCACCTACACCGTGACTCTTTCCCGAAAGACCTGGGTGCGTCTCAAGAGAGTCGTCGCGAACCTTCTGGCCAGCGCTGACCCCTATGCGAAGCGCCGGTGCGGGGAACTGATCACAAATATCTGTAAGTCAGGCGCGCGCAATTTCAGCGTCGACGGCAGCTTCGATTGGCTGCTGCTCCTTTATCTCGGATCCGGCGCAGAACAGATCTCTCAACTCGAGCCCGTCATTTCCAAACAATTGAAGGGCGTGCGCGGCTCCATCTTGTTCGTTCTTGATCGAGCGGGGCTGATTCAAAAGAGAGGTTGGTTTGGGGGATGAACCTTCTCTTTCTAACGCTTCCCGCAGTCGTTTTTGTTGCATTGGCCTGGCTGCTCTTCCACAACTCTGACCGCATCCGGATGGCGTTCGTTTGCCTGCTCGTTGCTGCGCTTTCGGCGGCGTCCGCGCTGCTTTTGCTGCGCATGGTCGACAGTCCCGGGCGATGGAAAGACCATACACAAATCGCCTGGGTCGGCATTGCGCCTGTCGGCGGTAATTCTCTTACGTTAGGATCGCCCTCCGCCGGCGCGGTTCCAGGCTGGCCCGGCAATCACTTTTCACCCACCGTCAACTTCACCTCCGGCCCAGGCGGCCAAATTGCATTGCAAAGTTATGGCGGCGGCGGATTTGTTCTCGACAACAAGGACAACGTCCTCTACGGCACCAGCCTCGATCAGGATCGCGACGTCACGGATCATGATGGAGACTCGTATACCTTGTCGGTTAGAAAACACGGCTGGATCGTAAGAAAATGGCAGATCGATGTCTTTCGCGATCGCAAGAGCCTGCTCCAAAAGGATGAAGGCGAAGTGATTGCGTCTGAAACGTCGGTTGTGAGTCTCGCCGCGGAATTGGACCGGACCATCCGGCGGATGCGCGCGCAATCGGACCCGGAAGCTGGGCCGCTCAGCAGGTGGGCCGCGCAGATTCAATTGCTTTTGACGGACAGCAATCACGCGTATTATGTGATCGCGAGCCAGCCCGGCTCCGCAATTCAGACGCAGTCCTCGCAGCTTCCCGTGGGATCGGTCATCACGATCCGCTGGCCCCGAGTGAAGCTCAATATCTGGCTTGAGTCGATCAATGGAACCCCGCGGCTGGTTTTTTTGCCGCCGTTTCGCCAGTCCAGCCCGCTGCCGCCGGAAGACGCACCTGCGCCCGTTCCAACCAAACTTGAAATTGAAGCTATGCCTGCGCCCGGCCACAAGGCGTTTTTATTGCCCATCGGCGCTCTACCCGCGCCGCAGGCAGAAGCGTTCCTGGTCAATGGGCAATTTCAGAACAATTCGGGCCAGCCGGTTGTGGATGTTGCGGAGATCCCTGGAGCGACTTCGACCTTTGATGCGGCCATCGAACCCTATCACTTCTACCTGGACACATTTCAAGATGTTCCTGCCAGTTGGCATTTCGGAACGGCGCGAGCCAGCTTGCCGCTATTTCTCCCGATGCTCGTCATTTGGCTCGGATACATTTGCTGTCTGGCGCCAATGGCTTTTCTCTATGACGACACGATAGAGCCTCGCACGCTGATCACGCTGCTCGGTATTTCGCTCGCTGCCTGGGCCGTTCTCTGCGCGCGCGTTGCGCTGGCCTTTCGCTACGCCGCAAATCCCGGCACTGTCGATGCCCTCGCCATAAGTGGCGTCACTCTCTCGCTCGAAGCCCTGGCGTTTCTACCCGCTTTCATCCTCGTGCTGGCGTTCCTTAGCGCTGTCAGGAGGCAGGAGGCTGAAGATCAGAGATGGCGCCGCTTGCTGCCGGCGATCAACCTTTTCGTGTTCATTGCCATTCCGGTGCTGGTTTGGCACATGTGGCCGCTTCTTCACTGGTCGCAAACGCCGGGCCGTGTCGACGGCTTCTTTTCTTCATTCAGGGCAGCATTCGACGCCGAGAAACCCTACAGCATATTCCTGCTTCTCTGGTTCGTCAGTTGCGTTTGGCTTTGGCGCAAGGCCAGAAGAACCACGAGACAGTCGCTCGAGGATCGCTTTGTCAATCTTGAAGAAGCGTTGACCGAACTGTGGGCAAGGCAATGGCAGCGGCGTGAGATTGCGATTGTAAGCTCTGTCATTCTCCTGGTCTTTCTTGTCGCCTTCATCACGCGCTATTTCCCGGCGCTCAACGGTCCCGGCAAGGAGGCATTCGCGCCGCTCTGTCAATTGTTTGGCCTCGCGGTCCTACTTGTCCCAGGCAAGGCGCAGTTGCATCGCGTCGGCAGGGTACGCCTCAGGAAAAAGTCGCTAATTGGGGTTTTTCTCATTCTTTTCCCTTGCTGCGTACTGCCCGCAATTGGCTTTGACGATCCCGGCGGCATGGTTGGGGGGCTGGCGCTTTTTCTTCCTTTTCTGTTTGTCGTCCTCTTAGGAGATCATCGCCCGCTTGCGAAGTGGTGGTCGGGAGCCTTCATCGTTCTCTTCGTTGCCGGCGTTCTCCTCGCGTTCTTTCCGGGCTGGGCGAAACACTGGCCTCGCGTTTATACGCGTATCACGCTTGCCGAACACACTTCAAAATGGGCGCAGGACCAATGGCTGGCACAGCAAGCCTATGGGAAAAACGGAGACTCGCTTGCCCAGCAGTTTGCATTCGGAGATGAGCACCGCTGGGCGAATCTGCGCATGATTCGAATCGGCGCGTATACCGGTGTCGGCTTCGGCAATTCCAGCCCGCAGAAGGCGGGAATCGCGCTCAACACTGTTCAAGCCGACAGCACTTACGCGTTTTACATCGCAAGCGAAAACGGTGCGTGGGGCGGCGTGTTCATTCTGCTGCTCGCGGCCCTTCCGCTTGGCCTTGTCAGGTGGCGCCACTGCCGCGCGTCGCGCGCGTCCTGGCTCACGGAGTTGCTCTATATCATCACCGGAGCATTTTTCCTTGAAACTCTCGCGCAGGTTTTGATGAACAGCATGCAGATCATCCCGTTCACGGGCCGGAATCTGCCATTGCTTTCCGTCTCCTCGCTTTCCGATGTCCTGCGGTGGTCGGTTCTCTTCTCCTGCGCGGTTCTTATTATGGTTGCGGACCGCGACCCTCAGGATGAAGCGGTGGCCAGGAGCTGGCACTGGACGGCCAGGGCCGTGACAACCGCAGTCTTCGTTGTCTGCATTTCGCCAATCCTGATCCTCATCCAAGGCCAAATGGCGGACAAGACGCTGCTGGACCCGAAACCGGGCGGCGAGGTTGCCCTTGGCGCGGTGCCGTCCACTTACGACCGCGATGCTGAAGTGCGCAGGCAACTCGAGCAAATCCGCAACCAACTCAAGTTCGAGTCCGCCACGGACCGCATCGAATTCACCTCCTCCGACGAAGAGAACGGGAACCGCGACTCGCAGCTTCAGCAGGAGATTGAGCGCTTCAACGGGCTTCCGAATTCATTGAAGATCGTGTCTCCGGGAGGCAATAGCCTCAAGGGTCCCGGTGACGCAGAAGAATTCGTCGCCGATGTTAGCTCGCTCACCACCGTGGACGGATACATGAGGCTGATGGACAAATGGAAGAGGGATGCTAGCCCCGTGCAAGCCGCATCGATGCCTCCGCTCTTTCGCGTTGAGGAACGCTTTCCAATTGCGGACGCGGATCAATTCCCTGAGTCCGGAGCGCCAACCTATTCGATTCAGGCAAATCCCGCATACGATGCGGTGATCGATCTCGATACCCGGCTAACGCCCGATGGCTTGAAGACCATCGCCTGGCGCAACGGATCGGGCGATAGTTGGCTGCTCGAGGGGCCCGGCGTCGAGGTGACCGTCACCACCGTTCCCGCGGCGAATCATCAACGATCGAAGGTGATCTTGTCGCCGATGAAAGGCGTGAAAAACAAGGTCGATTGGTTTACTGCATCGGCGCAACAAACCAGCGGCAAGTCGGAGATTGTTCTTAATTGTGCCAACGACAGTGGATGGAAGATCCCCTTCCTGCATCGGGATAAGCCCGCGCAAACCGTGCTGGTCGACTTTGACGCCTCGGGCAGTGGCATCACACTAAGCTCGACAGGCGTGAAGCTCGCGTTCCAGCCCGCCGGCAGTGCGGATTTCAAAGACTTAAGCGGAGCCGTCACATTGCACAATGGCGCGCGCTTCCGGCCCCGGCAAAGCGTCTGCAAACTTCCTCAAGAGCCGATATTCACCCTGACACATTCCAGCGCCGGAGCCCTGGTCGGAGCCGCCTGGGTCGATGGTGAATGGAGCGCTGCGTACGACACAAACGCCCGCCTGACTTGGCTCGAGCAGCTCGCGCGATTCTCTCAGTCCGAGCGCGACAAGCAACTCGGCTTTGACCGGGTCACGCTCGACCCCAAGTTGCAGGCAGCTGCACAGGCGTCGGTTGACGAGCACGGTCGCGAGTTGCAAAAACGTTTGCTCGCCGCGGCAATTTCTTTGTGTGCAAAGGTCGACTGCGGTGCGACTCCCTCGGACGGCGGCGCGAGAATTCCGCGAAAACTTCAAATGCAGCGCATGGAAGCAAGGCGGCTGTTTCTTCCGCCGCGTTTGGCCATCTCCATCATGAATCTCGATGGGGAGGTTCTTGCACTTGCTGGATGGCCGCGCAGTTCCACAACGGACCAATGGGAAACGGTAATGAGCGCCGACGGCAAGAGCAAGATCGATGTGCATCCACCCGTCCAGTGGCTCGCTACCGAGGCGCCCGCCGCCATCAGGAACCGCTATTTGGGCGACAGGAACTTCGATCTTCTCGTAGCAGGCTCGTCGACCAAACCCATCTGGGCTGCCGCATCGCTTGAAGTGAATCCTCGCCTCGTGCATTTCAGCGTGCGCGGAATCAAGGTGGATCACACACTCTTTGGTATCGACATTCCCGGCGTATCCTGGAATGGAACGGCAACCGGCGACCACTGGATCGATTTCACCCACTATCTTGCCGACTCCAACAACAACTACCAGATCCGACTGAATTTTCTTGGTCTCGCACCTCCTGACCCTGGACCCAATGTTGTCGCAGTGGAACGGAACAAAGACGGCTCCGAGATTCGCACCTCGTCTAAGTTGGAGACATTTACGGCTGAGCCCTGGTACCGCGCTCCTGATCTCGGCGCCTATGGCTTCAGCCACAAGACTCCCGGAAGCCTTCAAGGTTTGCAATACAGTCAGCTCGCGCAGGCGATGCTGGCGCACTTCCCCGTCAACATCGTCGAAACCAATCGCGTTCGCCGATCCTATGACATCTCGTTCTGGTCCGGAAACGAAGCCGATAATTTGCTCGCCACGGAAGGTGTTGAAGAGCGATGGGGCCAACTGAGTTCCATCAGCCCTGCCGCAACGAACTTTGCGTTCGATGCCACCAGCCCGGATCAGCATCTACCAGAGTTCGGGTCGCCGCGAGCATTCATCAGCGTACTCCTCGGTGGCTCAACCAACACCTGGTCAAATCTTGATCTTCCTTCCAGCATCTACACGACGATGTCCGGAAGGCCGATTGTGCCGCACATCGGCATGTTGGCCCGGACAGCACCTACCCGCGATCCGTTTGGGCGAGAGGTTTCCGATCCGATTCGCGCAGGCTTGCAGGAGATGATCCAATCGGGAACCGGAGCCTCCTTCCTGTCGGACAAATATGGCGGCGAGCGCGCGCTTTCCCGATCATTGGGACCCGAATACAATTTCTACGCGAAGACGGGCACGCTCGAGACCCTCGAAGAGACCAAGGAAAGCGGCGATCTCGCTCTGGCTCGCATTGTGCTTATCATCATTCCCAAGGGGGCGGACAAATCGCGCGCGCACAAGGGCCTGATCTTGTCGCTCGTTTCAGAGTACGGCGGAATGAGTACCTCGGAATCAAATTCGGCGGTAGAGTGGGTGAGCGAATTTGTGTTGAATAACCGGGACCTGCTGAAGGACGCGATGAAATAGTCAAAGCGCCCGGGCGAGCATCCGTGTATCCGCTTGGTGATTGTCTAGGCCATTGTTCAAGGTTGTGATCAGATACCCACCAAGGTTATGAACGCTACGCGAGCGCCAGGTTCAGGTTGTCGATGGCCTCGTCAATCTCGGCAGTGTTCTTGTAGCCCACGGTCACGCAGTCCACGCCCGCAGTGCCGAAGGCGAAGCGCATCGATTGCTGGCGATCGCTGCGCTGGGTAAACGCGCCTTCGCCGACGAGCTTCATGCTGATGACGCCCATGCCGGCGGCGCGCGCCTCGTGCACGTGCGTCACTACCTCAGCGACGTTTCCGGGCACGTTCCACTGGTCGCCGTCGTTGTCCATGTGCACGCCCTTGTGATTCACGCGGATCATGGCCACGTCGAGCCATTTGTTACCCGGAACCTGCCGCAAGGCCGGCAGGCCGTGTACCGATGCGCCGTGGGTCACGATCGTCTGCCGCGATTGTGCCTCGAGAATCGCGTCCTGCCAGCGAGCGCTGTCGGAGGGCCAGGTCGGGCTGGTCTGCACATGAAGGAGCATGATGTCGAAGTACGCGGTGTCGCTATTTTTGCGCAGTTCGTCGAGCTTCTTCACGGGATCCGGATTGCCGCTCGTCGTCACCTTGGTCATCAACTTGTAGCTGTCGCGCGGCAATCCCTTCAGAGCCACGCCCAGCATCTGCTGCGAATCGCCATACGACTCCGCCGTCTCGAAGAAGCGGATACCGCGATCATAGGCATAGCGCACCAGGCGCGTGAACCCCTCCTGCCCCAACTCCTGTTGCAGCCTACCGCTGAAGGTTCCCGTACCGAACGCCAGGCGCGTGACCTTGACGCCAGATTTTCCCAGCGTCACCCAGTCGGTGGCCGAGGCGCGCTCGGCAAAAAGCGGTGCACCGTGCATGCCCGCAATTGCGCCGGCGGCTACGCCGGCCTTCAAGAAATGTCGTCTGGAAATGTGCGGCATAAGTGACCTCCGCCTCCCGGCCAAAGGGGTTGGCCAATTGCCCGAATATTAGCACAACCGCCAGAACTTCAGCGTGAATTTGCGCCATATGCGCGGAGCGGCCGCCTGCAAGTGCCTTCTCATTCTGCGTCTTCGGCCACAGCGGGAGTTTTGGTGCGCATGCTGGTAATGGTGATGACGCTGGCCAGGACAAATATCCCGCCCAGCACTGTGCGCGCCCCCAGCGGCTCGCCACCCAGAAAGTAGCCGATGATCACAGCCACCACAGGATTGACGTACGCGTAGGTCCCCACCTTGGTCGGCGATTCGTGATGCAGCAGCCAAACGTAGGCTGTGAATCCCGCGATGGAACCGGCAAAAACCAGGTAGGCGAGTGCGATCCACGCTGCGCCCGATACGGCGAACAGATTGAATCCGTGCCATTCGCCGCGTGCTGCAGAAACGGCCACGAGCATTACTCCTCCGGCAAGCATCTGCGCGCCAGAGCTCATCACCTTCGACGACGGCAGCGGCAGTTTGCGCGCCAGCGCCGATGCAATCGACCAACTGATGGCCCCGATGATCAGCCCTACCGCTCCGGCCGTATCGATTGGCGTTCCGCCCAGCTTGCCCAGTTTCCCCAAATCGATCGAATGGCTCATGAGCACCGCAACCCCTGCGATTCCTGCAAGCAGCGCCACGGAAAGCCGCGGGGTAAGGCGCTGTGTTCGCAGAATCATGATTTCAGAAAGCGCCATGAAGGCAGGAATGGTTGCCAGAATCACGGCAGCGATGCCCGAAGGCACGCGCTGCTCCGCCCAGAACAGGATCCCGTAGTCGACCACGAAGATGAGGAACGCCAGCAGAAACGCCGAGAGCCACTGGCGCACCGTGGGCTGCTGCTCCTTCTTCACCGTTGCCCACAGATAAACCAGGAGTCCCGCAGCCACGAAGCGCATGGCGGCGAATAGCAGAGGAGGAACTTCGCGCACGCCCACGCGAATGGCGAAGAACGTTGCGCCCCAGACAAAGTAGATGATTCCGAAAGCGAGCAGGGTCTTCCATCGTGGCGCGTAACGCGTATTGTCCATACAAACCTCCGCATTTTCTCTGACTCCTGCTCTTACCAGCTGTGCAGCCACTCGGCATCGCGGCCGATGCGCACCGGCGTATGAAAGAGCTCGCTCAGACGCGCCTCGGTCAGAAGTTCTTCACGCGGGCCGTCGGCGACAATGCGTCCGTCGCGCATAAGAATGATGCGTTCGATCTCCGGCAAAATGTCGCCCAGATGGTGCGTCACCATCACGAGGCCGGTTCCCTCGCGCGCCAGGCCGCGCAGGGCCTCGCGCAATTCGCGCTGCGCAGCCAGGTCCAGCGCGTTCGAGGGCTCATCGAGAAGCAGTTGCCGTGGCCGGTGCACCAGCGCCCGGGCAATGAGGATGCGGCGTTTTTCGCCGGCTGACATAGTGCCCACCAGTTGCGCGGCCAGCTTCGTTGCTTCCATGCGCTCCAGCGCCTCCCAGGCTCGCGCGCGCATCTCCTCGGTCACGTGCAGATTCGGCCACAGCGTCGACGCCGAAAAGAAGCCCGCAATCACCGCGTCGAGCCCCCGCGTCACGGCCGTTCGCTCGCCCGGCAATTCGCTTCCCATGGGTCCGGCGCTCACCACGCCAAAATGTTGCCGCAGTTCGGTCAGGTCCCAGCGCTCACGCCCGAAGATGCGCACGTGCATGCCCGGACGGACAATGGGATAAAGCTGGCAGGTCATGGCGAGGATCAGAGTGGATTTGCCGCAGCCGTTCGGCCCCAGAATGGCGACATGTTCGCCGGCGCGAATACTCAGGTTGACGTTGTGCAGCACGACGCGCTCGCCGCGCGCCACGTTCACCTCGCGCAGTTCCAGAAACTCCGAGCTGGCTTCTTCGTTCTTCGACACGCGTTCGTCCGCTC
>JBEKEP010000081.1:0-20091 GCA_050013775.1 Occallatibacter sp.
CTCCGGCCGAGATGCTGGTGATTCCCGTGCCGCTGCATCCCTCCAAATACGCGCAGCGCGGATTCAACCAGTCGCGTTCGCTAGCCGCCGCAGCCCTCGGCTGTTTGCGCAAGAGCCACCCCCAATGGCGGCTCACGCTTGCTTCCAGCACTTTGCTGCGCCAGCGCGCCACGGAAAGCCAGGCCGGGCTTACTCCACGCCAGCGCCGCCAGAATGTCCGCGGCGCGTTCGTGGTTTCCGATCCCGCGCGCGTAACAGCGCAGCATGTGATCGTTGTCGACGACATTTTGACCACCGGCGCCACGGCGCGCGCCGCGGCCCAGGCGCTGGTCCAGGCCGGAGCCGCATCCGTTTGGGTGGCCACGCTGGCGCGTGCGCAACGCGGCGAAAGATTTGGCAGCACCTCGTTCTACCCAAGCTCGTATCAGGACACGTATCAAGACACGGAGGAAGAGGGACCGCTCGCCGCGGCGTCGGCAGCGGACCCATACGCGGCAAGTTTCAGCACGAATGGATCGGCGATAGGGAAAGCATCTTTTTAACCGGGGGAAAAGAGATGTCGTTGGGGAAAGCCATGATTCACGCGCGCAAGCAGAAGGCAATTGCCAAGGCCGTGGTGCTGTCCGCCGCCGGCCACGAGACCATGCAGTTCACGCACGCCCACATCCTGCAGATGCCGGTGCTGGTGCTCAATGCCTCCTATGAGCCCATCAACATCTGCGGCGCGCGTCGTGCCCTGGTGCTGGTGCTCAAGGGCATAGCACGCACTGAAGAGGAGCACGGCCTCTCGCTGCACGCGCAGCGCACCATCGTGGCCATGCCCTCGGTCATTCGTCTTCTTGAATATCGCCGCATCCCCCACCAGACCCGCGCCCTCTCGCGCAAGAACATCCTGCTGCGCGACCGCAACACCTGCCAGTATTGCGCTGAAGCCCTGCCGCCCAGCGAACTCACGCTCGACCACGTGGTGCCCCGCTCCCGCGGCGGCAACTCCACCTGGGAGAATCTCGTTGCCTGCTGCCACGAGTGCAACCGCAAAAAGGGCAACCGCCTGCTCAGCGAGATCGACGACATGATCCTGCTGCGCGAGCCGCGTCCCTTCTCGCTGCACACCAGCCGCCAGATCATGCGCATGCTCGGCCGCAGCGACGACCGCTGGCGCAAATACCTTTTCTATTGAGATCTGCCGAACGCGTTGGCGAGTCGTGAGCCGGGTGCCCCATCCTAAACGCATCTTGTGCGTTTAGGGTGGGACAGCACGAACCTAGACTGGCCCAACACGAAAATGGGTGCCCCACATCTCGATTCTGAGATGTGGGACAGCACGAACCCCAACCCACCTTTTTCACCTCAGCCCAACCGCGCGATGCTCCGGCGTAAAATGGCCGCAATGATCGCCCACCATCGTTCCGCCCTCTTTCTTGCGCTCCTGCTTGCTCCCTGCGCGGCATTTTGCGCGCCTCCAAACTTCGGCCCCAACGTCTTTGTCTTCACGCCGTCCACGCCCGTGGCCGCAATCCAGCAGCAAATCGACAAGGTCTACGCCATTCAGCAGCACAGTGAATTCGGCACCGCCCGTTTTGCTCTGCTCTTTTCACCCGGCGACTACAAAGTCGACGTTCCCATCGGTTTTTACACCGAAATCGCAGGTCTGGGAGCCGCGCCGGACAGGGTTCACATCACCGGCAACATCCATGCCGACGCCAGCCTGCCGCGCAACAACGCCACCTGCACCTTCTGGCGCGGAGTCGAAGGCTTCGCCGTCACGCCCACCGGCGGGGCGATTTCCGGAACCATGCAGTGGGCCGTCTCGCAAGCCGCGCCTTTCCGCCGCATGCACATTGAAGGCAATATCGTGCTCCACCAGAATCACGGATGGGCCAGCGGTGGCTGGATGTCCGACGCGCTCATCGATGGCAATGTGGACTCTGGTACGCAGCAGCAGTGGATCGCGCGCAACTCCGAATGGCGCAGTTGGACCGGCTCCAACTGGAATATGGTTTTTGTCGGTGACGTCGACGCGCCCGCTGGTGAGTGGCCATCCCCGACGTATACAAAAGTCGCGCGCGTTCCCATCGTGCGCGAAAAGCCCTTTCTCTATATCGATGCGCACGGCAACTACTTCGTCCGCATTCCCGAGCTACGCGCCAACAGCACAGGCATTACCTGGCACGGCGGCATTACTCCCGGACGCTCCATCTCTCTCGACCGCTTTTACATCGCGCATCCCGGCGACACCGCCTCTGCAATCAACGCGCAACTCGCCGGCGGCAAGCATCTCCTCTTCACTCCCGGCACCTACGAGCTCACCGAACCTATCCGCGTAACGCGCCCCGGAACGGTCGTCCTCGGCCTCGGCTTTGCCACGCTCAAGCCCATCAACGGCACGGCCGCTCTCACTACCGCCGATGTCGATGGAGTCATTCTCGCCGGACTTCTCATCGATGCTGGCCCCGTGCAATCTCCCGTCCTCGTTGAGATCGGCCCCAGCGGCAGCCACGCGAACCACGCTCGCAATCCCATCTCGCTCCACGACGTCTTCTTCCGCGTGGGCGGCGCAGGCCTGGGCCGAGCCACTGTCAATCTCCTTGTCAATGCCAACGACTCCATCGTCGATCACACCTGGATCTGGCGCGCCGATCATGGCGTCGCGGGCGTGGGTTGGGATCAGAACCTCAGCGCCAACGGTCTCGTCGTCAACGCCGACCGCGTCACCGCCTACGGCCTCTTTGTCGAGCACCATCAGCAGTACCAGGTGTTGTGGAACGGCAATGCCGGCCGTACCTACTTCTACCAATCGGAGATTCCCTACGATCCGCCTGACCAGGCCAGCTATTCGAGCGGTGCGGGCGTCAACGGATGGGCATCCTACAAGGTCGCGGACGGCGTCACTACGCATGAGGCCTGGGGCCTCGGCATTTACTCTGTCTTCCGCCATCCCAACGTCGTGCTCACCCGCGCCATTGAAGTGCCTGGCGTTCCCGGTGTTCGCTTTCATCACATGATCACCGTCGCGCTCGATAACCTGGGCGAAATCTCCAACGTCATCGACGATGCCGGAGGCGCCACCGTCACGAAGCCACGCTTCACGCCCAAGCTCGCAGAGTTCCCTCTGCCCGCGGATCATGAGAGTCAGAAGTGACGATGCGCTCCCACGCGTTGGCCGCGCTTCTCATCGCCAGCGTTTTCGCGGCGCCTTTCGCTTACGCGCAATCGCAAGCCGGTGCGCCTGCGCAGCCATCCTTCGACGCCGCCACCATTAAACCCGCGGACAAGGCTGACCCCGCCAGCGGCTACTGGAGCCGGCCAGGCATCGGCCGTTTTTATGCCCACAGCCTCTCCATCCAATTCCTCATACAACTGGCCTACGGTGTAGAGAAAAATCAAATCGGCGGCAAGCCCGCGTGGCTCGACTCGGATTTCTACGACATCGAAGCCAGACCGGAGGAAGGAATCAAGCTGTCGGCCGATGAACTCAAGCCGCGCCTGCAGAGTCTTCTCGCCGAGCGCTTTCATCTCGCAGCGCACTTCGAGACAAAGATGGTCCGCGGCTACGCGCTAGTAATAGCCAAAGGCGGACCCAAACTACAAGCCACAAAGGGCGATCATCCTCCCAGTTGGCGCATCGACACGAGCGCTGGTCACCTCGAGGGCCTCAACTGGTCCATGCCGTATCTCGCCCAGATGCTCCAACGCGCCACCAACGTTCCCGTCGCCGACGAAACCAGCATTGCCGGCGGCTACGACATCAAGTTGCAATTCGTGCCCGACCCCACATCACCCGGCGTCGACCAGGACTCCACTCTGCCCACGCTCTATACCGCTCTGCGCGAAAACCTCGGCCTCGAGTTGAAGGCGCGGCAGGTTCCCACGCGGGTTCTCGTCATCGACCACATCGACCGCGTTCCTGCGCCAAACTAATCCGCATGTAACCGCAGAAAATCGCTTCCGCAGCCAAGTCGTTGAATCTGCGCCTCGTCCGCCTCTTCGCGGCTCTCCTCTTCTCTGGTTTCTTGTCAAACCACGGTGTACTTTGCCCTTCACGGGCATCTAATCAAGCAGTCAACAGGCGAACGACACGCAAAACGTGCGCCGCCTCAAAGGGAGTAAGAAATGATGCGTATGCAGAAATTTCAGGCCGCTGCTTTGTTCGCGGCCACATCGTTGCTGTTGGTCTCGTCTCCGTTCGCGTCCGCTCAGAAGCAGGAAGTTGCGGGAAGTACGGTCATCACCATCCTGCCGGAAAACGAAGCCCCTGGCGGCATTCCCCAGGATGCTTTGCACCTGAAGCTTGACGGCAGGCAATCGGCCATCACCGGCTTCACGCCGTTGCGCGATCCGCAAAGCAAAGTGGAAATGGTGGTGCTCATCGACGATGGCGCGCGTTCCAGCCTGGGACTGCAGTTGAACGACGTTGCGAAGTTCATCCAGAGCCAGCGCCCCGATACCAAAGTCGCTGTCGCCTACATGATGAATGGCCGCGCGGTCTTAAGTGGGCCGCTCACCACCGATCACGACTCCGTCCTTCGTGGATTGCATTTGACCATGGCAGGTGGGGAAGCCGGAATCAGCGCCAGTCCCTACTTCTGCCTCTCGGATCTAGCCAAAAACTGGCCCTCCAACGACGCTCGCGTGCGCCGCGAAGTGGTCATGATTACGGACGGCGTGGACTACTACGACATGCACTACGATCCCGCGGATCCCTACGTTCAGACCGCCCTTGACGATGCCGTGCGCGGGCGTCTGATCGTCTATTCCATCTATTGGCGCAGCGCAGACCGCTTCGACCGCACAAACTACGGAGCCAGCGACGGCCAGAACCTGCTCGCGCAAGTCACCCAGGGCACGGGAGGCGTGAGCTACTGGATGGGCAGTGGCAATCCCGTCAGCTTGGTCCCATACTTTGAAGACATCAGCCGACGTCTCGAGAACCAGTACGAATTGGATTTCATGACGGCGGTCGGCAACAAGCCCGAGATGCAGAGCATTAAGCTTTCGGTCAGCGCGCACGCCAAAGTCAGTGCGCCACTCCAGGTCTACGTGCACACCGGCGTGGAGTAATCCGCGCCGCGCACCCTTAGTACGCCAGCGCCACCGCGTCGCAGCGCATCTCGCTGCCCGCCGCGTATACGCGACGTCCGCCTTCCATGCGTACTTCAATACCCTCGTAGCGTCCGAAGCCGCCGTCGCTCGGCCCCATCGGCCAGCCCAGATCCGCGAGCGCCTTCCGTGTCGCCGCCGGAATGCCCGCTTCCAAAATCAGCAACCCAATCGGCCCCATTCCCGCACGGTCTTCGCCCATTGACTGCGACGAGCCCTCGTGGTGCCAGCGCGGGCTGTCGGCCGCGGCCTGCACATCCAGCCCATAATCCACGCGGTTCAGAATAATCTGTGTCTGGCCCTGCGGCTGCATGTCGCCGCCCATCACGCCGAACGACATCCACGGCTTGCCGTCCTTCGCGGCAAACCCGGGAATGATGGTCTGGAACGGGCGCTTGCCCGGCGCGTAAATGTTGGGATGACCATCCTGCAACGAAAACAGTTGCCCGCGGTCCTGGAACATGAAGCCCAGTCCATCGGCCACCAATCCCGATCCCATGCCGCGGAAATTCGACTGAATGATCGAAACCATCATGCCGTCTTTGTCGGCCGTGGTGAAGTACGTGGTATCGCCGTGGCTCGGCGCTTCACCCGGATGCACCGGCGTCAGAATCTTATCCAGCCGAATAAGCTTGGCGCGTTCCTGCGCGTACTCCTTGGAGTTGAGCCACGCAATGGGAATCTTCGCAAAGTGCGGGTCGGCATAGTATCGCGCACGATCCTCGTACGCCAGTCGCTTGGCCTCGATCTGCACCTGCAACGACTGCGAAGACTGAAACCCGTAGCCGCGCATGTCGAAATTCTCAATCATGTTCAGCATCTGCAGGGTCGCCAGCCCCTGCGTGTTGGCCGGCATGCCGTACACCTGCACCCCGCGATACGTCGTCACCAGCGGTTCAACCCACTCCGCGTGGTGTTCGTGCAAATCCTCGGCCGAGAGCCAGCCTCCGATGCGTTTGAAATACGCGTCGATGGTCTTGGCAATGGGGCCGTTGTAAAAAGCGTCGCGCCCGCCTTCGGCAATCATGCGATAGGTGTGCGCCAGGTCCTGATTGTGCCGCACGTCGTACTCATTGGGCGCAACGCCGTCCGGCGTATAAGTCTTCACTGCGTTAGCTGTCTCTTCCACGCCCGAGCCGGGCTTGAGAAACGCCGCCATGTTGCGCTTGATGTAGTAGCCGATAATCTGCGGCGTCGGATCGCCGAATTCGCAGGCGTGGATCGCGGGCTCAAACAGTTCCGCCCACTTGAGCTTGCCGTAACGCTGGTGCAGCGTCCACCATCCATCCAGCGCACCCGGCGTGGAAACCGAGAGCGCGCCCATTGAGGGAATCGCGCCATTCTTCGCGCGCGCCCGCACCGTCTCCAGCGTCAACGCCTTAGGCGATCTCCCGGAGCTGGCCATGCCCATAAGCTTGCCAACTTTCGGATCCCAGACAAACGCAAAACAGTCTCCGCCCAGCCCGGAGCTCACCGGCTCCACAAATCCCAGCACCGCATTCGCCGCCACCGCAGCGTCCACCGCCGAGCCGCCGCGCTTCAGCATTGCGATGGCAGTCTGCGTGGCCAGCGGATGCGCCGTACCTGCCGCACCTGAGAGCCCCAGCGCCGGCGAGCGCGTGGCAAAACTCGCGCCCGAGGGCCGGTCGCCGGCGTGTACGTCGGGCCGGATGAAGCGCTCTGCGTCGGCCGGCTGAAATTTGGGAAGCTCTGTCGAAGCTGACCCGCTCTGACCCGCACCTGCTGCTTCACTTTTCATGCTGACGGCTGAAGCTGCGGCAGCCAGAGGAAGTATCTGGATAAGAGTGCGGCGGCGCATGGCAGGAACCTCTTCCCTAATGTAAATGGGCGCGCGCTGCCCCGCACTCGCGAGGCAACGCACGCCCGATTTTTGGAACCGCGATCAGAAGACGAACTTGCCGCTAACTTGAAGCTGCCGCGACGATCCACCATCGCTGGTGGCGAAGCGGGTTGATGTGATCTGACCAAAGCTCGACGACTGCACGTTCCCCGACGGCTGGCCAAAGTTGGGATGGTTCAGGATGTCGAACGCATCCACGCGCAGGTTGAAGGTGAGGCCCTCGCGCAGCTTGGTGTCTTTCTCGCCCGACATGTCGAGATCCGCGTAGCCCGGCCCGGTAAAGGCATTGCGCTGCATGGCGCCCAGGGCAGTGTAAACGGTGGGCGCGGTAGTGGCAGTGGCACTGGCTTGCGTGCCCTGAACTTCAATGGCGCAGGCCGAGGTGACGTTGGTGACGTCACAAATCGTGTCGCCGTAGGCCAGGCCGCTGCTCTGGAACAGGGTGATGTTGGCGATTCCGGGCAACTGCTGCATGGAACGGGTCACCGAACCAAGTTGCGTTGGACGAACAATGCCGGTGACGCCGTTGAAGCTAGAGCTGCCCGCGGTGATATTGACTGGGTTTCCGGTCTGGTACTGGAAGATGGTCGAAAGCTGGAAGCCCGAGACCAGGCGGTTGCCGTGGAACGGCAGGTTGTAGACCGCGGTTCCGGCGAAGTGCAGGCGCACATCGAAGTCCGACAGTCCGTAGTTTTCTCTTGGGTTGGTGCTATCGGGCAGAGTCAGGCCGCCCTGCGATCCAAGCGAGTTGAGGTCCTGCGACTTGGTCCACTCGAAGTTGGTGGTGAAGTCGAGGCCATTGCTCATGTTCTTGCTCAGCACCGCCCACATTGCGTTGTAGGTGGAAAGGCTATTGCTGGTCCGGTAGCCGATGTTGGAGGCGATGGCTCCGCCCGGACGTACGGGACTGGTAGCCGCGAGCACGGTGAACGGGTGTACCTGGGTAGCGCTGGTTGTGCCGGTCACCTGATTGATGTTCGATTCCACTTCGAGATGGCGTCCGACTGAACCGTCGTAATAGAGCTGGGCCACCATGCCCCATGGCAGTGCCTGTTGCACGTTCAGGTTGAAACTCTGAATGGACGCGTTCCTGTAGTTGGGGTTGACCCCGTAAAGCGAGATGCCGGAGGCCGCTGCGTCGACGTAGAGCGAAGACAGGGGTATGGCGGTGGAGTTATAGGAGACGGCTGTGCTGAAGGGAGGGTTCGATGCCATCCCGGTGACCACGCCGGCCACCGGTTGATCCACCAGGTAGGCATAGCCGCCGCGCAGCACGGACTTGCCGGTGCCGAAGATGTCCCACGCAAATCCCGCGCGAGGTTCGACGTTGTAGTTCTGCTTGTAAGCGGAGTTGGCAGCCAGGCCGTTGGTGCCCACCTGGGTGAGGGTAACAGTGCTGGGATTAAAGATGGTGAAGCGATTCGCTCCCTCCACCGGGGTTCCGTTCCACTCGAAGCGCAGTCCATATTCGAAGGTGAAGGTGGGAGTCAGCTTGAAGTTGTCCTGGGCGAAGAATGCCGCGGAGTCGGCGTAGACGCGGCTGGAGACGATGTTCGGTTGGATGCTGAAGACCGTGGCCATGTCCGTCTGGAATAAGCTGGTCGGGGTTGTGGAAGTGGTAAAGGTGAGCGTGCCGATATTGCCCGCGAAGCTGTCCAACCCGTAGCGGCGGCCCTCGCCGCCCCACTTGATTGTGTGCTTGCCCACGAGCATCGAAACCGTATCCGACAGAACGCCGGCAGTATCGGCGCGCCCTTGCGGGAAGCCCGAAGGACCGCCGAAGACAAGGCCGATATCGGAGAGCGTGGTTTGGGGCAGGCCGACATTGCCAGTGAGGCCGTCGCCGAGGCCGACGCTGGTGGGGTTGAGGGTGTTGGCGGGGACGAAGGCGATGTTAATGCGGTTGAATCCGAGACGCGCTTCATTCACGGTGCTCTCGCTGAAGATATGGGTCTCGCTAAAGGTGCCGATCTGGCGGGAGGCATGGCGATGGTCGCCCCAGCCGGAGATGGTGTCGCCCTGCAGCGCCGGCTCGGTGCGCGTGTCTTCCTGCAGCGCGTAAAAACCGTGCAGTTCGTCGTTCAGTCCGAGTTTCTGCAGAATGTCCATCGTGCCCTGATCGATCTGCACCGGTCCGGGAGTGAACGAGACGTAATTCGCTCCGCTGTTGGGCAACGGGATGAGCGCGGCCAGTGCTGCTGCGATAGGCTCCGCAGTTTTGTTGGCGGCGATTGCCGTTTGATTGGCCTGGCTGATCACCGGGCTGTTCTGCAGGATGCCCTGGTGCTGGCGCAGCGCCTCGTAGCTGGCGTAGAAGAATGTGTGCTTCCTGAAGATCGGCCCTCCTACGGAACCGCCGAAGTTGTCGCGCTTCAGCGGAGCCTTGTCGCCGGTGTTGCCCACCAGCGGGAGTCCGGTGGTGACGCTGTAAGAGCGATTGAAGTAGTTGCGCGCGTCGAGAGCCTCGTTGCGGAAGTAGTCGAAGGCCTCGCCATGGAATCTGTCGGTGCCGGAGCGGGTGGCAACGGTCACAATGGAGCCGTCGCTGCGTCCGTACTCAGCGCTGAAGGTGGAGTTGTCGATCTTGAATTCGGAGGTGGTGCTGATCGACGGCTGAAAGGTGATCTGGTTCTGGCTGATGTCGTTCAGGTTGATGCCGTTGATCTGGAAGTTGACGGAGTCTTCGCGATTGCCGGCGGTCAGGAACGAATTTGCGCCGAGGCCGCGGCTGGGCGAGGTAAGGCTGCCCGCAGTGTCGGCCACCACGCCGCCCGGCGTGAGCACAGTGAGATCGAGGAAGTGACGGCCGTTCAGCGGCAGGTCCTGCACCGAAGTGTTGTCGATGACCTGGCCGACGGTGATGGTTTGCGCTTCAATCTCCTGAATCGCACCCTCCACGTGCACCGTTTCTCCAGCAGAGGCGACGGCGAGATTCATATTCACCGTAACCGACCGGTCAACGTCCAACGTGACCTTGGGCACGGTGTAGGCGCTGAATCCGGTGGCAGTGGCTTGGACTTTATAGTCGCCGGGCTGAAGCGAAGGCACTTCATAAATACCGGCCGAGTCGGTGTTGACAACGCGGTCGAGGCCAGTCGCCAGGCTATGCACGGTGACTTTTGCGTTGGGTACCACCGCGCCGTTCGGATCGGTAACGGTTCCCGAAAGGCTGGCCGTCGACTGCCCCCACACTGCCAGAGCGCAGGCTGCAAGCAGAAACACGAGTGCTGAAAATCGCGTGAACTTCATTCTGTCCTCCTGATAAGTGAATCGGTATACGTAAACATCACCCCCGCAGCCTGCCCAACCGCTGCATAGGGATGACACTGGTCGTTGAGTGACCATTCTCTTTCGAAATGGTCGCCTTGCATTGCGCCATCTCTTCGATGTGCGCTGTGGAAGTGCTCTTACGGTGCAGGGGCGCTCAACGAGGAACACATTTCCCTGCGCCTGAACGCTCTAAAGAAATGCAATCCGCGGGGGATTCTGCGTTCAGAGGTTTCTTCGTCTGCTTTGGTCTGTCTGCGACCGAACTCGTGAAATGCCGTTGGTCAAATAAAAGCGAGAACTGAAAAACATCGCCTGTACTGGGGCAGGCTTGAACGGGGCACGTTACGTCAGCAGCAACACATTCGGGGAAGAATGCCCAGGCTAACCGGCACACCGAATCAGCAAGATGATTCGGAGTATACGGAATGTCTACCATTCGCGCAAGAAGTTTCGATGGGAAACTGAAGCGCATTTAGCCCTCTGCAATGGCCCTGAGCGCGGTTTTGCGCGAGTCCCCATAAGGAACCCGTAAAGACGCGGCGCCAGCGTTCGAGTAGCCCGAGCTGGCCGTCAAATTAACCCATCATCTCGGCTTTGCTCTGCCATCAACCGAATCCCTGCACCCAAAGACGTTCTCGCGAATCTAAATTGATGTAAGCGCAATCGTTCCAGCACCGGAATTTCGCGCGTGACATTTCGGTGACAATCTTGCGCCGTTTTCCCCCGGCCAACCGACATTCAGACCGCATCAAATCCTCAGGAGACCACTGTTGTCCGCGATCGACTCTACACTGCCCGCACCGCCATCCGGCCCCTCCGGCGCAGGCGCGCGCAGCCTGACGAACGCAAATGCCCGGCCGGCAGCGGTGGTCGATTCTGACGCGCTCCATGCGCAGTGGAAACCCAGGGTCAATCCCTGGCTCATTGCCATGACCGTGGCGCTGGCCGCCTTCATGGAGGTGCTCGACACCTCGATCGCCAACGTGGCCCTGCCCCACATTGGCGGCGCGCTGGGCGCCAGCACCGATGAGGCTACGTGGGTCCTCACCAGCTATCTGGTCTCGAATGCCATCGTGCTGCCCCTCGGCGGATGGGCCAGCTCCCTCATGGGCCGCCGCAACTTCTTCGTCTTTTGCATCACCGGCTTCACCATCGCCAGCTTTCTTTGCGGCTCTGCGCCGTCCCTGCCCATCCTTCTCTGCTGCCGTGTCCTGCAGGGCGCGTTCGGCGGCGGCATGCAGCCCATGGCGCAGGCCATCATGGCTGATTCCTTTGAGCCCCACAAGCGCGGACAGGCCTTCGCGCTCTACGGCCTGGTCGCCGTGCTCGCTCCCTCCATCGGCCCCACGCTCGGCGGCTATATCACTGACAACTTCTCCTGGCGCTGGATCTTCTTCATCAACATTCCCGTCGGCATCCTGGCCTTCATCCTCGTCACCCGCCTCGTTGACGATCCCCCGTGGATCAAGGCCGATCCTTCGCGCCTGCGCCACATGGACTACATGGGCCTGGCCTTCCTCGCCCTCGCCATGGGCGGCCTGCAGATCGTGCTCGATAAGGGCGAAGAGGACGCCTGGTTCTCCTCGGGCTTCATCTGCTTCTTCGCGGTTCTCTTCGTCGTCGGCATCGTCGGTCTCGTCGTCTGGGAGTGGCGGCAGAAAGATCCGCTTATCAACCTGCGGCTTTTCCGCTTTCGCAACTTTGCCATCTGCTGTTTCCTCATGATGCTGGTGGGCGGCGTGCTCAACGCCAACACCGTGCTCCAGCCACAGTTCACCCAGCAGTTGCTGGGATGGACAGCAACCACGGCCGGCCTGGCCCTTACGGCTGGCGGCGTCACGCTGCTGTTCATGATGCCGTTCGCCGGCTTTGTCACGGGAAAGATCTCCGCGCGTTATCTCGCCGCCTTCGGCTTTGCCATGCTCTCCATCACATTCTTTTACGCGGCACGCGTCACGAACCTGCAGATGAGCTTCGCAGAGGCGTCGTGGCTGCGCGTGGTGCAAATGTTTCCCCTGCCGTTCTGCTTTATCTCCATCACCACCGCGGCTTATATCGGCATGCCCAGGGAGCAGAGCAATCAGGTCGCCGGTCTCATTAACTTCGTGCGCAACATCGGCGGTTCCATTCTCATTGCCATCACCAATGCCCAGGTCACCAGCCGCTCCCTCTGGCATGAGCAGCACCTGCAGCAATCCATGATGCCGGGAACCCCCGGCTACGACCAGCACGTCAAGACGCTCACCGGGTTTCTCGGCAATTCCTTTGGCGCGGCAAACGCGAGCCGTATGGCGCTGGCTCAGATCTATCAGCAGTTGAACCAGCAGGCGCAGACGCAGGGATACCAGGACGTTTACATGGAATTGTCCTTGGCCTCCATTGTCCTCGTCGCGCTGGCCTTCATGCTCAGCAAAAACCGTCCTGGCGCCGGTCCCGGCGCAGGCGCCATGCACTAGCCCATAGCTGCCCAGACCGCTATTCCCAAATTGCACTCCGTTCCGCGCCCCAGAGACCTTCGTTTCCAGCCCAGTTCGGCTATGTGCTGGGTACCATAGCCGTTTCCGCTAAATCGGCCTATAATTCCTCGCAGAATTCACTCAACACAAAGATGCCCGTTTCTGCTGACATCTGCTGAGGAGGGTCTGATGTTGAAGTCGTCTTTGCTCTTTTTTGCGGTGGCCCTTTTGGTCGTCGTGTGCCTGCCGATCGAAGGTCGCAACCCACAGGCCGCCGCGCCGGTGCCCGCGCTCGCTCCCGCGCAGACAACCGCGCCCGTTCCCACTCCTTCTGGCAAGAATCCCGTCAAGCCAACTGCCGAATCCCAAGCCCACGCCAAAATGCTCTATGCAAGAGATTGCGCCCTCTGCCATGGCGACATTGGCAACGGCAAAAACACCATGGACATCGTGGTCGAAGACTGGACCAACCCCAGCACGCTTGCCAATAAGCCCGACAGCGATTTGTTCAATACCATCCGCAACGGCAAGGACAAGATGCCGCCCGAGGAAGTGGGCCGCGCCAGCGATACCGATGTCTGGAACCTGATCATCTACATTCGCGGGTTGTCCAAGGGCCAGCCGCAGGCTCCAGTACCGGCCCCCGCGCCGCCCACAAACTAGCTTCCGCGGCAACCCTCGTCCCCACCAAGTGGAGTTGTCTCCAACGGGCCAGCTCCGCTAACTCCGCTAGCTCCGCTATCCTATGTGAGCGATGACGGCGACAACGGAATTTCAAGGCAAGTGGGCGCTGGTGACCGGAGCCAGCGCGGGCATCGGTGTGGCTTTGGCGCGCGACCTCGCACGGCGCGGCGCAAAACTCATCCTCACTGCGCGGCGCAGGGAGCGGCTGGAATCGCTCGCTGCCGAATTCGCAGCGCAAGGCATTGAAACCCGCATCGTGGTTGCGGACCTGAACGATCCGTCTGCGCCCCAACACATCTACGATGCCACTGAGGGCGCGGGGCTCACCGTCGACATCCTCATCAACAACGCCGGCCTCGGCCAGTACGGCGCATTCCACTTGAGCCCTCCCGAGCAGGAAATCAGCATGGTCCGCGTCAATTGCGAGGCCGTGGTGCGCCTCTCGCGGCTCTTCGTTCCGCGCATGGTCGAGCGGCGTCGCGGATGGGTGCTCGTGGTCTCCTCAGGTGCCAGCTTTCAGCCGGTGCCCTATCTCACCACCTATGCCGCCACCAAAGTTTTTGACCGTTTCTTCGCGTTGGGACTGGCCGCCGAAGTTGCGCAATACGGCATCAAGGTCACGGCGCTTTGCCCTGGCACTACCGAGAGCGAGTTCTTTGAAGTGGCGCGCGCCAGTATCTTCCGCAACCGCAAATTGCAATCTGCGGACGAAGTTGCTCGCCTCGGCCTCACCGCCCTCGCGCGCGGCCAGCGCACCATCCAACCCAAGTGGAGTGGCCGCTTCACGGCATTTCTGGTTCGCTTCCTTCCCGTCGATCTCATCACGCATTTTGTCGAGAAAGCCGCGCGGCCCAAGCCGTAGCCAACGCGCAGTTAGGTCTCCGAAGGTTTCGGATTGGACCTTTTATGGATGCCCCACATCTCGATTCTGAGATGTGGGAAAGCACGAAAAAGGGCGCGTCAACAAACCGCGCGATCGCGCGCGTAGCGCCCGCGGACTAGCGCCTTACTGCCCGCGCGCCGTCGAGGTCAGCTTGAACGAGTCGAAGAAGTGATTCACATCTTCGTCGCGCCGGGCGCTCTGCGCAGGGAAGGCCACGACCATCATGTACAGCTTTGTTCCCGCTAGGATCATCCGCGCATTAAGCAGGCCGCCGTTCTGGTTGCGCCCGCTGAAATCCCGCGCCGGGTAGCCTTGGTAGTTGGCTTTCGACTCGCCCACCAGCGTGGTCTGGGTTCGCGCCAGAGCGCCATCGCGCGCATTGTCCAGCGTGCGATCCACCGCTTCGCCGCTGGTCCGTTCCACCGGGGGATTATCGTCCCACACCACCCCGTAAGTCGTCTCCGCATTGGGTGTGGCCACCAGCATATCCATCTCTTCGGCGCCGCCCGTCACGTTGTAGGCCGGAATCTGGATCTCGCTCGTGTCCGACGGCATATCGATTTTGAATCCATCCTGGACCCGATCCACCGCGCGCCACGAGACAGTCGCCGGCTGCAGATCGGTGTTCGTTTCCTCCGTCGGCACGCCGCCCCCGGAACTGCCCAGCCCCAGCCAGGCGCGGTGCTCGTACACGAAGTACGCAAACACCCCGACCACGATCACAATCAGCACGAAGTAGAGCAACCGTCTCACAATCTCAAGAGTGCGCGATCTGCTCACGTGCGTGCAAGCCTTTTGCCTTCTTTTGCCTGCGGAAGGTGCCAGACATGTAAAAGCGGTTCTCCAGTCGCTCTAAGGCGGAGCCGCGGACGCAAAGTGGCTTTTTCATCAAGAAAAAGCCACCTCGCACTGCAATGAAAATATTGCACATTAACTGGAGAACCGCTCTAAAAGCTACCTATCGGACACGATTTCCCTTTTCCCCAATCTATTTTAAAAAGCCTGCAACCTTTCTCCCGGATTTGCATCTATCTTAGTAATTAGCAGAGGCTTCCCCATGTTTTCCCACCAAAGCACGACAACTCTCTCTTGAGGGTTCTTCGGAACCTCTTCCCAAAATCCCCCCTGGACACCCTCCCTAAATTGCCTCTCGAGCGGGCCTACCGGAAGGTAGGCCCATTGCTTTTTCAGGCCTCGCCGACTCAACCCCTTACTCTTTGCCTTCTTGTTCCCTAGGTCCCTTGCCGGGGCCCCGGCGAGCGGTCTTTGCTCGCTGGGGTGGCTCGTACCCCTGCTCCCCGTTCTCGATAGAATCAAAGCTGCGATGCGGCCTTCTTCCAGTCCTTCATCCTCCGCTCTTCCGGCGTCATCTTCCGCCTCTCCTGAAGTCGCCCCGCTCGACGCCCTTTTCGAGCAGGCAGGCCTGGTCCGCAACCCGCGCCGTCCGAAATCCAGCAGCTCTCACCCGTCGCGTCCCGCCAGGCCGTCCCGTTTTGACCGCGTCGCTCCCGAAGAGCTCTGTCCGCCCCTCCCCGTTCCTTGCCGCGCCTCCAATGGCGTCGAATGGTTGTCCATCCCTGGCTGGGATCTTCCCTGGCTTCTCAGCGGATTCAGCACCCGAAAGGGCGGCTTGAGTCGCGTCTATCGTGCAGAAGACGCGTCCGATGAGCTGAATCTCGGCTTCACCGCGGCCGACGACCGCGAAATCGTCCTTGCCAACCGCCGTCTGTTGGCCGAAGCCGTCACCGGCGACGCCGCAACTCCGGTCCTCGCCCTGAAGCAGTTCCATTCGAACCTTGTCCTCCACTCCACGCGCTCCGACGCCACCCGCACCACCCCGCGCCGCGCCGACGGCCACATCACCGCCGAGCCCGGTCTACTGCTCGCCGTGCAAACCGCCGATTGCTTCCCGGTTCTTGTGGCCGATCGCAGGCAACGCATCGTCGCCGCCTTCCACGCAGGCTGGCGCGGAACCGTCAAGCGCATCGTCGAATCCGGCGTCGGCCGCATGCGTCTCGACTACGGCTGCCGTCCGCAGGATCTCATCGCCGCCATCGGTCCCGGAGCGTCAGCCTGCTGCTACTCCGTAGGCGAAGAGGTGCTCACTGAATTTGAATCGCAGTTCTCTTACGCACGTGACCTCTTTCACGAGGTCTTCACCTCCGACCCCGTCAAAACCAAATATCCCATGCTGTTTTTGACGCAGCGCGCGCCCGGCCACTCGCCCATCGGACCCAGCCTGCATGTGGATCTTGTCGAGGCTAACCGCCGTCAGTTGCTCGCCTGCGGGCTATCTCCGCGATCCATTCGGGTGGTAGGCGGCTGCACGCAATGCCAGGGAGAATGGTTTTTCTCGCATCGCGCGTCCCACGGGCACGCGGGCCGCATGATGGCAGTCATCGGCATCCGCGAAGCAGGCAAAGCGGCGGGTGCAAAACGGTAGTTGCCCCATCCGAAACGCGCTTCTTGTGTTTAGGGTGGGATCGCGCAACCGCAGAACAATGTATTCGAGTTTTGTATCAGGCGCGACTTCAGCTGCGCCGTAGAACCCATGCACCGAGGGGGGCTTTAGCCCCTGAGGGCTTTTTCAGCCAGCTCAGAGGTTTGATGTCGCTTGGCCTTACGCCTTCGCCTCAGCCTCGCCCGGGTTCACCAGGTCGCGTAATTCCTTCGACGGCTTGAAGTAGGGAACTTTCTTCGCAGGCACTTCCACGCGCGCGCCGGTCTTGGGGTTGCGGCCAATTCGGGGATTGCGCTGGCGGATGCGAAACGAGCCGAAACCGCGAATCTCGATCTTGTCCCCGCTTTGCAGGGCGCCGATCACGGAACCGAAGATGGTTTCTACGATCACTTCGCCGTCACGCCGGGTCAAATCGCCCAGGGCCGTCACCTTCTCCACAAGGTCCGCTTTTGTCATCTCGCTCTAACCTCCGCACCCAGCATAAACGGATTTTGCAGGGCCGCGCGCGAAAAAGCAAGCCCCCTGTGGGAATTTATCCTTTGTGCATCAGCAGTTTGGGGCACAATCCAAGGCCAGCCCTGCCGCCCCGGCCCCAACCCTGGGGGTGCGCTATCATGTCCGAGAGACCCTCCCCTCGCATCATTGCCCCGGCTGCCGGCTGCGGAACTGAGAGAGGTTTAGTGTTGCGCGAATGCCCTATCCGACCTACAGTATCGTGATTCCCGCCTATAACGAGGCCGCGCGCATCGGGAACGCTCTCGAGCAAGTCGTCGCCTGCATCCATGAACGTGGCTGGAGCGCCGAGGTCATCGTGGTCGATGACGGCTCCCGCGACCAGACCGCCGAAATCGTCCGTACCTTTGCCAAAAATTACTCTGAAGTCCGGCTGCTCCAGAATCCGGGCAATCACGGCAAGGGCTACAGTGTGCGCAACGGCATCCTCCACTCCTTCGGAGAAGTGGTCATGTTCACCGACGCCGATCTCTCCGCGCCCATCGAGGAGGCCGACGATCTCTTCGCCGCCATCGCCGCCGGCGCCGACATCGCCATCGGCTCCCGCTGGCTCGAGCGCACCCGCCAAACCATCCGCCAGCCGCTTTACCGGCAATTTTTCGGCCGCTGCTTCAACGGCGTCACCCGCTTCATCATGGGCCTGCCCTACGCCGACACCCAATGCGGTTTCAAAGCCTTCACCCGCGCCGCCGCGCAAACCATCTTTCAATTGCAGACCATCGAGCGCTGGGGCTTCGATCCCGAAATCCTTTTCATCGCCCGCAAGCGCGGCTACCGCATCGACGAAGTCCCCGTAAGTTGGGCCCACGACGAGCGCACCCGCATCAGCTACCTCAAAGACGGCACCCGCATGTTGCAGGACATCGCCATCGTCCGCTGGAACGCCCTCCTCGGCCGCTACAACAAACAGGTAGAACGCATCCACCGCGCAGGTCTCGTCAAGTAACCATCGGCGGTCCAGCCAGGGAACTCGCGGGCGCGGCCCTCGCCATTCAGGTGTGATTGCCGGAACGACGCATGAGGTGAGAGATGACATTTCTCAGCGCCAGGAAAAGCCGAACGAGGTGTAGAATCTTGCCATTCTCGAATTCAAACGAAGAATTCCGCGTTCTCTAGGGCGTTGAGGTCAAAGCTGTCGAAAGCGTTCAGGAGGCTGCAATGAAAGACCCTCTCTCCGTTGCCGCGGCCCATGGGACGCGTCGCAAGATCCTGGTAATCGGCTTGCTCGTGGTTCTCTTTGCAATCGTGAGCGCCTGGATCTGGTACCGCAACGCACATCCCCGGATTGACGAAGCCTGGCAGACGCGCATTTATCCCGATTACGACGAAAACCTTACGTTCAAACGCGTCGACGGACAGCAATTCGACGTGGATTTATCAGGCGTGAAGATGAGGGATGGAACCGTCGTTCCCTACGATATTGGGCTTCTCAGCGATAACGATCCGCCGCTTTCGGTTTTCTACGAGGACGTGCACTATGTCGATGGGGCGGGCAAGAGTTATGAAATGATCGTTGTCGACGACCCGCAACATCCAATCGGTGCCGGACAGAACACGGATGATTCACCCGGTCCCGCTGGAAGACGTATCCGTTCAATGGGCAAATATACCGTGCTGAGCGATCACAGCGAGGTTGCTGAATTCGGCAGAAACGTCTCGTTCGTACCACCGCTGGCTGGCGGCGGCGGGAATACTGTGATCGAAATCGTCACGCCATACTCTTTAGTTAAGCGGGTGCGAGAAGCGCCCGTAGATTACCCATTCTAGTAAAGGGCGCGCGACAGGATCTCAGCACGCTTCGGCACGCGTAAGAGTCTCTCACCACAGGCTTAATACACCACCTCCTTTTTCACCCGAACCGTGTCCCCGGTATCTTCGATCTCATAAAGGTGTGCCTTCGACAAACGCCCATCGAAGGGATGATGCAGTACCAGCATCAGCCGTCCATCGAATGCATGAAACAGCATGCCGTGGCCGCTGTCGTCGCCCACCAAAATTCCATCCTGTCGCCACGGCCCCGCGAGCCTGCCGCTTCCGGTAAAGTTCGGGACCGTCTGTTACGTACACCTGCGGCGCGTTCACCGCGTCGTGCCGGTCATCGAGCCACGGAGCATCGGAGGCCTTGAACAGAAAAAACGGCTGCCCCACCGAACTCTTCAGGTCCGGTGACATTTGAATGGCCTCCATGTTGCCGTCAACCAGTTGGATCCACTCGTGCGCATACACCATGTAGGGCGTTCCGTCCTCAACGTAAAAAGTTCCGTCCAGGCTCATAGTGTCCGAGGGCGGAATCGGCTTATCGCTGATAGGCAGGAAAGGCCCCGACGGCGAGTCGCTCATGAAAACCTGCGTTCCCCGCAGGTGCTGGCCCACGCCGCCGTATGTGACATCGATGTGCGTCTGGTTTCTCGCGTCCGCAGTCTGAGGCTTTGTGGGGATAGGCTGCTTGTAATTGTTCAGCGTGGCGAACAAGTAGTACTTGCCCTTATAAAAATGCACCTCCGGCGCCCACACGCCGGCAGTCGGGTCCGCCCACGATCCATCCGGAACCTCAAACACAACATACGGCCCGGACCACGTCTTCAAATCCTTGCTTTTGTACGTCATCACGCCGCTGCGGTGTGGGCTGTTCCCGCGAGCGCCTGAAGCCGTGTAGAGATAGTAGGTCTGCGACGCCTGGTCGGCGAGGATCCACGGATCATGAACCCTGAAGTCTCTGATGCCTAGGTTTTCTTGGACGTTCAAGTTCTCTGCCGCTGGAACCTGCGCAAGACAGCAACCGGCAGCAGCGAAACAGAAGGCAGCAACGATCCACGAGCGAAATTGCCGCATATGTTTTCTCATTTCCACAAAGATGATTGGT
>JBEKEP010000082.1:0-19103 GCA_050013775.1 Occallatibacter sp.
TCCATGGCGCGTGCTGATGATTGCCGATGAGCCCGGCAAGCTGATCGAGTCAAACATCGTGCTCAATCTGAATCCGCCCTCGCAGATCGCCGACGCCTCGTGGATCAAAGCGGGAAAATCGGCGTGGGACTGGTGGAGCGGCAACGCGGCACCCAGTCTTACGGTCAAGCCGGGCATGACAACCGAGATCATGAAGCACTACATCGACTTTGCGTCGACGTCGGGCTTCCCCTACATGCTTATCGACGCGGGTTGGGAGGCGAAAGACCCCAGCGCCACAGGTGCAGAGCCGCGGCTAGCCGATATTACGCACGTTGGCCCGAATATCGACATGCCCGAGCTGCTGCGCTACGCGAAAGAAAAGAACGTGAAGCTGTGGCTGTGGGCGCATTGGACTTCAGTGGACAAGTACATGGACCAGGCGTTTCCGCTCTTTGAACGGTGGGGGATTGCGGGCGTCAAGATCGACTTCATGAATCGCGACGATCAATGGATGGTGGAGTGGTATCGGAAGGTGGTGGCCGCTGCGGCCGAACATCACCTGATGATCGATTACCACGGCGCATTCAAGCCCGACGGCTTGCGGCGCACCTATCCCAATCTGATGACGCGCGAAGGCGTGATGGGCAAGGAGTATTTGAAGTTCACGGCGCGGGTGACGCCGGCGCATAACGCGACGCTGCCCTTTACGCGCATGCTGGCCGGGCCCATGGATTACACGCCGGGCGCATTCAACAACACCAACCTGGAGCACTTTGCGCCGCGACTTTTTATGCCCATGGGACTGAACACGCGCGCCCAGGAGCTAGCCCTCTATGTGGTCTTCGAGAGCGAGCTCGAGATGGTGTCGGACTACCCGGAGGCCTATGCGGGGGAAAAGGAATTCGACTTCATCAAGCGGGCTCCGTGCACGTGGGACGAGGTGCGGTCGATCGGCGGCATGCCGATGCAATGGATCACGCTGGCGCGGCGCAGCGGGAACGACTGGTATGTGGGTTCGCTCACCGACTGGGACGCGCGCGACGTGAAGGTGCCGCTGGACTTTCTGGGCGATGGGAAATATGTTGCGGAGATCTACGCCGATTCGCCGGATGCGGCCGAGGAGCCGAAGCATACAGTGTTGACCAAGCAGACAGTGGACCGCACCACGGTGCTCGACGTGCACATGGTTTCCGGCGGCGGCAACGCCATGTGGATCCATCCCGTGGAGTAGTGGCCGGCGGATTGGCAGGAGGGCCTCAAGCAAGCGGCGTGCCGGTGGCGGGGGGCGCCGATGCAAGAGGGTTTTCAGGGTCGCATTTCATTTTCGGACCGGATTCGATTGAATTTCTTACGAGACTCTGAACCCTCGCGGCTGGAGGCGCATCTGAGAAAATGATGGCAGTGAACCGAAGGCTTCAATTTGGTTGCAGGCGAACCGCGCCCGCGCTTTTCCTACTGGCTTTGGTGGAGATCTGCGCCGGAGCGAAGTGGGCGCAGGGGCAGAACCCGTCATCGGCGGCCAATCCCTTCTACGGCAGCATCACCGTGCAACCGGTAACGGGCGAGCCGCTCAAGCTGTCGCTGGATGATGCGGTGCAACGCGGCCTGAAGAACAACCTGGGACTGAAAGAAGCCGAGAACGGCGAGAAGACGCTGCACGGCTTGAAGACCGAGGCGATGCAAGAGTTTTTGCCGACCATCTGGCTCACCGGCGACACCGGCTACTATATGCACAACCTGGCTGCGCTCGGTTTTGGGCCCAGCGTGATTGCCGAGTTCGCGTCGTTGTTTCCCGGCGGCAAACCGCCGGCTGGGCTCTCCTTCATCACGCGTGACGATCTCACCGAGGGACAGATTCACTTTAACCAGATTCTGTTTTCCGGACCGGTGATCGAAGGCTGGAAGGCGGCGGGTGCGGCGGAGCGGTCGGCGTATTTCAACAAGATGTCGGCGCGCGGCGAAGTGGTACAGCAAGTGGCGATCGCGTATCTGCGAGCCATTGCCGACGAGAGCCAGTTGGAGAACGCGAAGGCCCTTGTGGCGCAGGCGCAGTTGCTGCTCGATCACGTGCATGCGGCGCACGAGGCGGGCACCGCGGCGAATCTGGATGAGTTGCGCGCGCGCGTGCAGCTTGAGGCGCAGCAGCAGGCTCTGATTGGAGCCCAGAACCAGCAGGCGAAGGACTTGATCCTGCTGAAGCGCGAGATCGGCATCGATCCCGGGCAGGAGATTGCGCTCACCGATCCGGCGCCTTACAGTGACCTGGCTGAACAAACGCCGGAAGCGGTGCGGGCACTGGCTTACCGCAGCCGCCAGGACTACCAGAACCTGCAGAACCAGGCCGTGGAATACAAGGCGGTGCACGCCGTCTATCGCAGCCAGCGGCTGCCCACGCTCAGCTTTTATAGCTACTACGGCACCAGCACCGTGAACGGCGAGGGCACGCACGGCGATTTCGTTGCCGCCGGGACGCTGAATTTTCCCATCTTCCGCGAAGCGCGGCTGCGCGGCGATGAGGACGCGTCCAAGGCGGAGATGGTTTCAATTGACGCCCAGCTTGCCGACCTACGCAATCACATCGACGAACAGGTGCGGGCAGCGCTGCTGGACGTGGGCGCGAACAAAAAGCTCGTCGACGTGGCGCGATCGAATGTGGACCTGGCCACGCGCGCACTCAGCGACGAGACCGACCGCGTGAACGCCGGTGTCGACGACAACCTGCCCTTGGTGACCGCGCAGGCCACCCTGGCCACGGCCGAAAGCAACCTGGTAGAGAGCCTGTATCAGTACAACGTGTCGAAGCTGCTGCTGGCGCGCTCCGCCGGTGTTCTGGAACAGCAGTACCGCCTGTACATCGGGCGATAACCGGCAACTCCGCCGAGATTTGTCTCTCTCAAAAACTGTTCCATGCCACGCGTCAGTCGGGCGTATCATTCCCACAAATCATCCACCTGATCTACGGCGATTTGAATTCCAGCGGTACGGATTCATTGCCGGTTTCGCGTGGAGAAGGGCGCTGGTATGCATAGATCTCTGACTTTAGCTGCGATGTGTCTGCTTGTTTTTACGAGCTCTCTTGTCGGACAGATGCGACACGTGGACGACAAGGATCTGGCCGCATACCTCGCGGGAGTTACGGAGCGGGGCCGCGCGCTGTATGCCTACGATCAGGCGGCGTGGCACGGGACCGATGCATTCATCGCACTTCATCCCGACACCAATGGATTGACCAAATACATCTGCATGGAAACCCCCACGGGCTGGGAGGTGGTGTTTCCCAAGTGGAACGAAACGCACGACCGGCTGCTGGTGGCCTACGAAGCGAAACAAACGGGAGGGCCGGAAGACTACACGGCTGTGAAGTACGATCCGCCGCGGGAAGGCCCGGACGATCTGGTTGCGAAAGAACGGGCGCTGGAATTGGCGATCAGCGACTTTGGGACTCCGAACCGCTCGTACAACACGGCGATTCTTCCTGCCGCAGACGGACATCTGTACGTGTATCTCTATCCAGGGCAGACCAAAAGCGATGTTTGGCCTTTAGGCGGCGACGTGCGCTACACAATTTCGGCGGATGGAAAGCAGATCCTTGAGAAACGTCAATTGCACAAGGGGATTCTCGATTTCCAATTCGATCCCAAGCTCAAAATTGTGTCCGGCGTTCACTCCCATGTGTTGAGCGATGTGCCGGAGGATACTGACGTTTTGTACGTGCTGACGCGAAGGCCCTCGATCCCCGAATATATTGGCACCGCGAAACACATGTTCGCCATCAATATTGACGGAAGCATTCAAGTGGTGAAGGAGTAACGCCTGCCCGGCCGTGCGGCGCATCTATTTATCGTAGAAGCCAGAGGAACATCCCCATGCCTCAAGAACTGAAAATCGTTTACTACGTCGAGCCCGATGCGGCTGCGCTCGCCCGGCGCGCCGCGCAGTATTTTGTGGAGCAGGCCGAACGCGCCGTGGCCGCGCGCGGCCTGGCCAGGATTGCCATCAGCGGGGGGGCCACGCCAAAGGCGACGTTTATGCTGCTGGCCGACCCCGCCCGGCCGTGGCGAGCGCGCATGCCGTGGTCGAAGCTTGACCTGTGGTGGGTCGACGAGCGCTGCGTGCCCCCAAACGACCCCGATTCGAACTACCAAATGACGCGCGAGGCGATGCTGGACCACGTGCCGCTCCAGCCTGAGCAGATTCACCGCATGGAAGGCGAACTGAAACCGGAAACGGCCGCGGCACGATACGAGTCAGAACTGCGCAGCGGCTTCCGGCTGGAGGGCGCGGAGCTACCCCGCTTCGATGTCGTGCAGTTAGGGATGGGTCCAGATGGACACACTGCGTCTCTTTTTCCCCACACCCTGGCCCTGCACGAAGTGGAGCGGCTGGCCGTGGCGAACCATGTCAAGAACAAGGACGCCTGGCGGGTGACGCTGACCTGGCCGCTGATCAATCTCGGTTCGGAAGTCTTCTTCCTCATAGGCGGCGCGGATAAAGCACAGATTCTAAAAGAAGTATTTACGGGCGCGCGCAATCCTGAACGGCTGCCCAGCCAGTTGATTAGGCCTGCGGGCGGTATACTGACGTTGCTTCTGGACCGGTCCGCGGCGGCGCTGCTCCCGGCGCCAGATGCGCAAGGCTGTGGGGTTCTCGAGAGGACGTAATGATTCTGGCAGGCGATGTAGGCGGCACCAAGGTTCACCTGGCGCTGTTTGATTTTATTGATGGCAATCTGAAGCACTCACACGACAAACAGTTCCCGGCCAAGGACTATCCGGGGCTGGAAGCGATCGTTAAGGAATTCATCGTCTCCGAAAAAGTCACGGCGGCGTGCTTTGGCGTGCCGGGACCGGTGCGGGAGGGGAGGCTGCGGCTCACCAACCTGCCCTGGACGCTGGACAGCCGCGAGCTTTCGCGCAACCTGAAGATTGATTACGTTTTTCTTATCAATGATTTGCAGGCCAACGGGTACGGGATCGCTGAGCTTGGGCCGGACCAGATTTACACCTTGAGCGAGGGCGATGCGCGGCAGGTAGGAAACCGCGCGCTGATCTCAGCGGGAACAGGGCTGGGCGAAGCGTTCCTGGTCTTTGACGGGCGCGATTACGTGCCTTACCCGTCCGAGGGCGGCCACTCGGACTACGCGCCGCGCAACGACGACGAGATCGACCTGCTGCGTTTTCTGCGCCAGAAATACGATGGGCGCATCAGCTTTGAGCGCGTGGTGAGCGGGCAGGGACTGACCAACTGTTACGAGTTTCTGCGCGAGGTGAGGGGCATGGAGGAGCCGGCGTGGCTGGCGGAGCGCATGACCCAGGAAGATCCCAATGCGGCGATCACTGAAGCAGCGTTGAATGCGAAGAGCGCGATCTGCGAGAAGGCGCTGGATATGTTTGTTTCGGCCTATGGCGCAGAGGCCGGCAACCTGGCGCTGAAGATTTTGTCGGTAGGCGGGCTGTACGTGGGCGGCGGCATCGCGCCGCGCATCCTGGAGAAGCTGAAGGACGGAACGTTCATGAAGGCCTTCACCGACAAGGGTCGTCTGAGCCAGTTGCTGGTGAATACGCCGGTGCGCGTCATTTTGGAAAGCCGCACGGCTCTGATCGGCGCGGCGGCGTATGCCGAAGCGCGCGCAGCAGAGCTGAGCGGGATTTCGCCGCGAGCAGGTAGCGTGAAGTTTTAAAAACTCGATGTGAAACGGAGCGCGAGAGGGCCAGCCGCGGAGGCTGGCCCTTCTGTTTTCTACCTGGCCAGATTCCGTTTCAATTGCCGAGCGTGTAGATGACGTTGACGGTGGTATCAACCTCCACAGGCTCTCCGTTAAGCAGATATGGTCTGTACGTCCACTGGGAGACAGACCACATGGCCGATGCGACAAGTGAGGGCCACGGAGCTTCGATTACGCGGAGTTCGTGGATCCTGCCATCCCTGCCAATGATCGCTCCGAGGACGACCTTCCCGGAGACATGTGCATCTTTTGCATCTTGGGGATAGATGGGCTGCACTTTCTTGATCAGGAACCCGATGGCCAGGGAGGGCTGCACTTGCACTTTCTCGATTCGCGGATAGGTCGCCTGAACGCCCGGCGTCAAAGCCGGATCGGACGGAGAAAGGCCTTCAACCGATTCCAGTTTGGCTGTGAGTATCAGGCGTTTGCCTTCGAAAAATAGAACGCTCTTGGGCAGATAGCGCCCCTGAACCTTCGCGATGGCGTCGAACCCCTCGGTGACGGTGCCGAAGGAATAGCTGACCCGCAAGGCCGGCAGATTCGGGTCGAAGCAGTAAGTCGGAAAGAGACCGAGCGGAACTTCCTGGAGTTGCCCGTGCTGAGGCATCTTGGGAACCACCATGACGCACGGCATCTTCGCAGTCCCGAGTTTCATTTCCTCGCGATCGAGACGATTACTGGTGGAGTCGAGCTCGCTTGCCTCAGGGAGCGGGGAGAGAAAAGCCGATCGCAGCCTGTACTCGAAAAAACTGGGCCCTTCTCCGGTGGAGAGGTAGGCATGCTTGCCGTCCGCGGTATACCAATCGGTGTGCGAGCCACCGGGCCGGGTCCATGTGCTGCGGTAAACCTTCGGCGAAGCCCACCAATACTCAAAGGTTCCCTGCTCGGTTGGCTTGCCCTGGTCGTCATAGAGCTGATACGTCGCCTTGAAGTGCCAGGGTTTGAGCGTCGGATCGTTGAAATCATAAAAGGGCGCGGCGACGGCAAAGATAGCGCGCGGATCTTTAGGCAGATCTTGCGGCGGAGCCTCGGGGCTCCGGGCAAATCCCCCGAGACCTGCCACAAGAAAAAGAGCGAGCACAAGCTGTGAATGCATGGTGCGGACAGGGTAACAGGGAACGTGAAACTGCGCCATCCGGCGAAAGTGGAGTACCCGCGCGAGAGGGGCCAGCCGTAACGGCTGGCCTTTTTATTGCGGCTCTGCAAGCCCTGCGCGCAGATTCTCGCGCGAGCGCGTCCCACTTTGCGGCTATCCTGAGGGCACATGATCTTTGCCCACTCCATCGGCGGCCGGCGTTACACATTTGGCAGCCTGCGCGAACTGCTGGCCAAGGCCACGCCCTTGCGCAGCGGCGATGTGCTTGCGGGCGTGGCGGCAGGCAGCGCGGAAGAGCGCGTGGCGGCGCAGTGCGCGCTGGCTGAGGTTCCCCTCAAGCATTTTTGCGATGAGCAGGTGGTACCTTACGAGACCGACGACGTGACGCGGCTGATCGTGGATACGCAGGATGCCGAAGCCTTCGCGCCGGTGCAGTCGCTGACAGTAGGGGAGTTGCGCAACTGGCTGCTGAGCGACGAGGCGACGCCCGAGCGCATTGCCTCCGTCGCGCCGGGCCTGACGCCGGAGATGGCTGCCGCCGCAAGTAAACTGATGCGCGTGCAGGACCTGATTGCGGCGGGGAGAAAAATGCGCGTGGTCACGCGTTTTCGCACCACGGTGGGGCTGCCGGGGCGTTTGAGCGCGCGACTGCAACCGAACCATCCCGCGGACGCGCCGCTGGGCATCGCGGCATCGATTCTGGATGGGCTGCTGATGGGCTCGGGTGACGCGGTGGTGGGCATCAATCCAGCGGGCGACAACATTGAAACTACGACGGAACTATTGCGCATGATGGATGCCGTGCGCGAGCGCTTTCGCATCCCCATGCAGAGCTGCGTGCTCGCGCACATCACCACGCAGATGGCGGCACTGGAACGCGGCGCGCCGGTCGATCTGTTGTTCCAGTCGATTGCCGGGACCGAGGCGGCGAACCGCAGCTTTGGCGTCTCGCTTTCCCTTCTCGATGAAGCTAACCAAGCCGGGCAGGCGCTGCAACGCGGCGGCGTGTGCGCGGATGGGCAGGTGGGCACGAACGTGATGTATTTCGAAACCGGTCAAGGATCGGCGCTCTCGGCCAACGCACATCATGGTGTCGACCAGCAGACGCTGGAGGCGCGCGCCTACGGTGTGGCGCGACGCTTCAAGCCGATGCTGGTGAATACGGTGGTGGGGTTTATCGGGCCGGAGTATTTGTACGACGGAAAACAGATTGTGCGGGCGGGTCTGGAGGACCATTTTTGCGGAAAGTTGCTGGGGCTGCCCATGGGTTGCGATGTGTGCTACACCAACCACGCCGAAGCCGACCAGGACGATATGGACACACTACTGACTCTGCTGGGCGTGGCGGGCGTGAACTACATCATGGGCGTTCCCGGCGCTGACGACGTGATGCTGCACTACCAGAGCACGAGCTTTCACGATGCGCTCTATGTGCGGCGCGTGCTGGGACTCAAGCCGGCGCCGGAGTTTGAGGCGTGGCTGGCCGGCGAGAATTTTGCGCGGCTGGCCGGCGAAGCTCAGCACCCGGAAAGGTTGCTGAGAGCATGAGCGGCCCGGCGCGACAGCCCACCGAGGCGGTTTCCCATCCGTCTCCCGACGCGAGTCTTGGGCGGGCTGCGCAGTGGCGCGCGTTGACTCCGGCGCGGGTGGGCCTGGGCCGAACCGGAGTCAGCCTGGAAACCGGCGACTTGCTCGATTTCCAGCGCTGCCACGCACAGGCGCGCGACGCAGTGCACGCGCGCCTGGAGAGCGCGGCGCTTGCTGCGGCGCTGGGAAAGTTAACGGGCGGCGCCGTCCTGCGCCTGCATTCGGCGGCTGCGGATCGCGCGACGTATTTGCAGCGGCCAGACCTGGGTCGTGTGCTCGACAAGCCGGGCCGCGCGCTCCTGGCCGAGCAGGCTGCGGGCGAAATGGATTTGGCTTTGGTGATCGTCGACGGACTCTCCGCACTAGCGGTCGAGCGGCACGCGGTTCTATTGCTCGCGGAGTTGTTGCCGCGGCTGCATGGATGGCGGCTGGCGCCGTTGTGCGTGGTGGAGCAGGGGCGCGTGGCCATTGGCGATGAAATTGGCGCGGCGCTGGGCGCGCAGATTGCGGTGGTGCTGATCGGCGAGCGGCCGGGCCTGAGCTCGCCGGACTCGCTGGGCGCCTACGTCACATGGAAGCCGGGGCCAGGACGCACCGACGCCGAGCGTAATTGCATTTCAAATATCCGTCCCGAGGGACTCAGTTATGCGCAGGCTGCGGCGCAACTCGGGTTTATTCTTGCTGAAGCGCGCCGGCTACGGATAACAGGCGTAGCGCTCAAAATTCAGACGCCGCCGCGCGTGGATCAAGCCCCGCGCACAAAGGAGATCGAACCCTGATGCGATGGCTCGGTGGGTGGATTCTTCGCGTGCTCGGCGCATTTGTGGTCGTGGTGATTGTTTCGTTTGCGATCGACTGGGCCTACTACGTCCTGCGCGGATCGCCGCAGTCCAGCGTGACTGTGAGTCAATTCATGTCGGTTCCGCTCAAAGGCCAAAAGACGGAGTATGACTTTCTGGGAACCGCAAACGTTGCCTGCGACCTCGCACTGTTTCCTCACGGCGGAGAAACGCCGTGCTGGTACCTGAAGAGCCATTCCAATCGGTGGGAGAACGTAGGCTCGCCGCAATACTGAGCGCGATGCGGGTCGCGCGCCGGCCGACGCGGCAACACCGTAAACATGCGATTGTGATGAGAGTCACGCCTGAAGAATCGAAAATGCGCCTAGGATCGAAGGGTATTTTCCCCCAACGGTCACGTCATGTATAGCCGCACACAAAACGAAAACGGCAGTTACAACTCACGTTGCCTCGACTGCTTTATGACCATCGCTTCCTGCGTAGAGTCGGAGAACGAGCTCGACGTGCGCGAGGCGCATCATATGTGCCCGGAAAAGGCCCTGGCGCAAATGCTGGCGCAGGACCGGGCAGCCGCCGCACACACGGCGCGCAACTGACGCGATTCTGCTCCTTCTTCCCTCACGAAAAAGAGGGTTCCGATCTGTGCCGCGGGCGATGCAAATGCTCACCCGGACAGGAATGAGAGTGCATTGAGATGGCCTCAAGAAAGTGCGCCCGCTCGTAATGAGCGGGCGCAAGAGGAAAACCACAACATGACTAGAAGGTCAGACGACCGCCGACCTGGAGGACGCGCTGGGTGCCTGTGGCCGAGGTGATCTTGCCGAAGTTACCGTTGTTGTTGTTGCCGCCTACCGTTGTTGGCGGGCCGCTTGCAGTGGGATTGGAGAGGTTCACCCAGTTCAACAGGTTGGTAGCCTCGCCGCGTAGCTGGAATACAATTCCGCGCTCAAATTTGATGTCGCGGAAAAGGCCCATGTCGAGCTGTTTGAAACCGGGCCCAAACATGCTGTTGCGGCCTACGTTGCCGTCCGCACCGCCGGGGCCGATGCCGCCAGCCACGCCCACACCGTTGTAAATGTAAGTCGGGGTCGTGGCTGAGTTATTGAACCACGCGGACACCTCGTTCGACCCGGACGCCGGGGTGCAAACGCGGCAGCGATTGTGGCTGAGCACGGGGTTGGGCGCGCTAGGGGCATAATCCGGACGTTGATTGCCGGTGCTGTCATCGCTCCTGTTGGACCCAGTGGTGACCGTGAACACGCCACCGCTGTGCATGTAGATAACCGGCGAGATCGTCCAGCCATTAACCAGGGTGCTGAAGATTTTGTTATCGCCGTGGAAGTAGCTGATGTTCCATGTACCGGACATCGCAGCACTGTTGCGGATGTCGGCATTCATGGGACCTTTTTCCTCTCCGAGTCCGCCGCCAACGGCGCCCAGGGAGTTATTGCTGGCGGTGAATGGAGCGCCGAAGTAGCCGGAGTCCTGTGGTGAGGAAAGTCCGTCTGCGTCCGGCTCAAAGGCATCGAGAGCGTGGCTCCAAACATAGAAGCCGCTGATGTTGAAGCCGTGCGACATCTGTTTTGATGCCGAGATTTGCAGGGCGTGGTAATTGGCATTCAGGTTTGACAGCAGATCGACGATTCCTGCTCCCAGCAGGCCGTTGCCGTTGTTGATGGCGGCCGCGCCTGAGGGACAACCCGTGGAGGGGCAGGGATCGAATTGACGCCGCGCGGCGATGCTGGTTGCCGAGGTGCTTGGCGTACCGAAGGCGGTTGAATACGGCGCGTAGTTGGCGTCAATAAAGTTGGGTAGCTGGTGGGAGAGCGCGCCTACATACGCTGCAGTCAGGGTTACGCGGGCGGGCAACTGCCGCTGCACGGAAAGATTGACCTGGTAAGTGTACTGGTATTTGAAATGCGGCGAGATGGCTTCTGTGGCGCCGCCGGGGCCCTCAATGAATGTGGGCTTGGCCGGAGTATAGGTGTACGGGAAGAGACCGCCACCCGAAGCCGTAGAGGGAAAGTCTCCCGGATAAGAATAGAAGTTGGTGATCGAGTTGAGCGGGCCCTCGCCGGTCTGCGGCCGCAAGGCGAATGGAATGGCATTGCCGGGCTGGTTCCATTCGTTGCCGGCGGGGATGCCGAAGAAGATACCCGCGGCGCCGCGAATGGAGGTCTTGCCGTCACCAAACGGGTCCCACGCGAAGCCGAGGCGCGGCGAAACGTGGTAGTACGCCGTGGGGATGATGCCGCGGCCGATGCCTGCGTCACCCGGGAACAACAAGCCCTTGGGCGCCAGTGGAGCCACAGTGGATTGCTGTCCGGGAACGAAGGATTCCGTACGGTTGTGGGGATCGACCGGAGGCTGATCGATGTCCCACCGGATGCCAAGGTTGGCCGTGAACCGGGGCGTGATGCGGTAGTTATCCTGCACAAACAATGCGTAGTGCCATGTGCTCAGGTGGGTGGTATAGGGCGAGTCCTGCTCAGCCGACGAGGCTTGGCCAGTCACCCAATCGGAAAACACATTGCCGGTTGTGGTAGGGGCTGAGGTAGCAAAACTGATGCTGCCAAAGTTCAGCAGATTGGCATCGAACATGGTCTTGGCCAGAGCCCACTCCCCACCGATAAAGAGGGAGTGCTTGCCCTTCGTCAGGCTGATCATGTCGCGCAGCTCGTAGTTGTCGGAGCCCGTGAATGGACCTGCATTCGTAACGTCCGGAGCAAATCCGCCGGATAGAGAGATATTGGGCAGAGAGATCGGGCCTTGGAGGTAGAAGTTCGAGCCAAACGATGTAAGGCTCTGCGATAACGGGCCGGTCACCGGCGGGTTCGTGCGGCCGCCCGCTGCCCGCGTGAACGTGAGCCAGGTCTGATTGGCAATGGTCGGGCTGAAAGTGTGAACGTCGCTGAGGTTGAAATTGGTGCCATTCGAGGCGACCTGATTGTAGGTCCACGGGACGTTGCCGCCTGGGTTGTTTTTCAGCACGTTCCTCGAAAAGAAGTAGGTTGCTGCCACATGGTCCTTCGTGCCGAGGTTCTGGTCATACTTGCCCAGGTATTCGTTTTCCGTAACCGGGATGGGGATCAGACCCGCATAAGTGCCGCCTCCCGTCGCCGGCTTGATACCGCCCGCGATATTGGGCAGCGGGATGGAAGAGCCGACTGAGTTGGTGACGTTGTCCATGTTGAAAACGGTCGTGTCCAGGGCACTGGTGGGAAGGCAGTTCGGTTTGGCGGTCGCGCAGTTGGGACTCGAATTCACTCCGTCAGCCACCACCGTTTTGCCCGTGTTGGGCATGTAGACGGTGAAGGTATCGGCAGTAAAGTCGCCGAGGCGCTCCGCGGCGGTTGGCGTGATGGCGCCTGTATAGATGTTTGACGTGACCTGGCGCAAGCCTCCATAGCTGAAGAAGAAGAACGCATCGTTCTTCTTGATTGGGCCGCCCACGGTACCGCCAAACTGGTTGCGGTGGTAGGGCGCAACGATGATCTGGCCTGCGGCGTTGTGGGCCGGTTGCCAGCTGTTGGCGTTGAAGTCAGTATTGCGGTTGAACTCGAACAAACTGCCATGCCACTGGTTGGTTCCCGACTTGGTGATGACCGAGACCACACCGGCGGAATATTGGCCGTATTGCGCACCGAATGAACTGGTTTCTACGCGAAATTCTTCCACTGCGTCGGGATTCGGCGCCGGGTTGCCGTAGTTGCGCATCTCGGTGATGTTGTTGCCGCCGTCAAGATAGAAAGCTACGCCTGCGCTGCCGCCGTCGATGGAGCCGTTAATCTGGACATCTTCGATATACAGTCCGGTGGCGGTGGTTGGCGTGCCGGTGGGGTTCGAATAGGAGCTGTTGTTATTGGCCATCACGCCCGGCGTGAGAGAAATCAACGTATAGGTATTGCGGTTGACGAGCGGAAGTCCGATGATCTCTTCCGGCTCGATGGTCCTGCCGAGCACCGGGTCAGAGGTATTGATGGTCGGGGGAGCTGTAGTGACGGTGACGGTCTGAGTCGCCGCACCCACGGATAATGAGATTGGAACCGTCAGTTCCTGTTCCACGTCGAGGGCGACATTCTTTTGCACAAAGCGCTCAAAGCTGGGAGCCGTCGCCTCAACGGTGTAGTTGCCAACCGGCAAGTAGTCGATGCGGTATTCGCCAACACCGTTGGAGGACGCAGAACGGGAGAACCCCGTGTCTACGTTGGTAGCTTTGATGGTTGCCGTGGTGACCACCGCGCCACGCGCATCCGTTACTGTACCTACGATGGTTCCAGTAATCTGCTGTCCAAATGCGGCGAATGTTCCGCCGAGAACGAGAACCAGCAGCGCGAGAAACCGCGCGCCAGGACCTGACAACAGGCCTATTGCTCTTTTCCTTGTATCCATACTGCCCTCCTGAAGGTTAACGAGCTGTTTTTGAGGGGACGCTCTTCATAATTCATCGAGAGCGCCCTGCATTTTGCGATCATCCTCGGGTGCAACGAAAGCTTCGACCCAAACACGGAATTCCCCTCTTCATCCTTACAGCTGGACAAAAAGGGCCGTTTTCACTGCCGGCAAGTTGTACCAACTCTGCATAGAGGCTTGGCAAGTGACTCACCGTTTGACCCCGTTTCTGGAAATTTATCTGCCGTTAAATCTTGGTTATAGATGCGCCGCACCGCATTGTGACAAACGTGAGCAACCGGCCAGCGATAGACCCGAGCGCCGAATTGCGTAGGTTCATATCGCTTGCAAAATCATTCGGTCCTGCGTTTGTTCAGCGAACTTGCCTGCGGTTTCAGTGTGGCGGCCGCACAGGCTCAACTTCGTTCTCCCTTTCCTATGCCCCAATCAACCCCCTTCACCAGACAGCCTTCTTGCGTCAGGCGAGCCCGCATAATTCAGGTCGTCTGCTGGCGGAGATCGACAAACGGTGAGGATTCTCGGCGTCCCGTGAGGAACATGCAAGGCTGCTACCGTATGCTACAAATCATTTGCTGTGATGCATATGAGGACTTTGACTGAAAATAAAGATCTTATTGCAATAATCGATGTTCATCAATCCACCCAAGACAGTAACGAAACCAACATGAATTCTCCGTGACAATGCTCGCCAAAGTGAGGTATGCTACGCCCTGTTAGAAGGGCCCTATGGCGCTAGCACTCGAAAACGGCCACGCGACGACACAGTGGATGCCGACCACGGCAGAAGAACGGAAAGTCGTATTGCAGGAGTTGGAGGCAATTCTCTCCAGCTACCATTTCCGGGGTAGCAAGCGCTACCCAGCCCTGCTGGAATACGTGGTAGATGCCGCGCTCGACAACCGCTTGGGCGATTTGAAGGAAAGAACGCTGGGCGTTGAGGTCTTCGGACGCGATCCGGGATACGACACGAATGCCGATCCAGTAGTCCGCGTGAGCGCGGGTGAAGTAAGAAAGCGGATCGCCCAGTACTACCACGAGCATGGTCATGCTTCGCGCGTGCAGATCGACCTTCCGCTTGGTTCTTATGCGCCTGAATTCCTGCTGCGCGCGCCGGACGCCATCCTACCGATTGCAGACCCAGAGCGATTGAAATTCTCAGAGAAGGCTACGCGCTCGCGCCGGTCCCTGATGCGCGATATCCTCTTCGTCCTGGCTGGCGTATTGCTGGCAGGGTGCGGAATTGCCGGATATCTTTACCTTGAGTCCTCATCAAGCGGCGAAGTAGCCATGCTGAAACTCTGGAATCCCCTGTTCAAATCCCCGAGGGCTGTCCTCATCGTTCTCGGAACCACGCACCCCAGCGACACGCAGCCGCCCCCGCAGACCACAACGTTCGCCGAGCACCTCAACAATCCCTATCACCACCTCTCCGTGTGGGTCGCCTTAGCGCTGACGCATGTTACAACCGTCCTCGAGCAGCACAGGAAGGCCTACGATGTGAAGGAGTCGCAGGAAACCACCCTCGAAGACATTCGATCCCGTCCCATCGTCCTTGTGGGTGCGCTCAACAACAACTGGACGCTCCGGCTGACGGCGCCGCTTCGATTTCATTTCAGTGTTACGGCCAACGGGATGCAAAACATTGTGGACGCGGCAAATCCGGGGCCGACGGGCTGGACCGTCCCCAGTGCCCAGCCGTACCCTTCGGTCACCACGGACTACGCCCTCGTGGCGCGCTTTCACGATCCCACCACGGAGTGCCCGGTGATCGTGATTGCCGGAATCGGACCTTATGGAACGGAAGCCGCGGGCGAGTTTGTGCAGTCGCCGCAACACCTCGCGGAGCTTTCGGCGAAATTACCACGCGGATGGGAAAACAAGAATCTTGAGGTGGTGATCAAGACCAACGTGATCGGCGCAAAAGCGGGCCCGCCCGTTCTTGTCACCACTTATACCTGGTAGGCTGCGAAGCTTCCTTCAAGCGAATCGATTCGCTCAGTGAACGGTCACCTACCGGCCTGTTTCAAGGAAAACAAAATCGTTGCCGTCGGGATCGCGGACGAAGAGGATCTTTCCGTCACGGTCGAATTTGACGCCAGCCGCCTTCAATGTATCGGCGGCTTTGCGCGCATCGGGCACGGGAAATAGAACCTCCGGCTGGGCGCCGGAGCTAGCAGGGCGCAGCTCGAGTCGCACATCGGGAGCGCCGGGCGTGGTCAGGCGCACGTTGCCGTTAGTAGCCTGCGCCTCGAAACCAAGATCGACGTAGAACTCCTTTTCCGCCGCGCCCTCTCTCACCGGCAGATCGAGGCCCATCAGCTCCGTGGATACGCGGTTGGCGCCCAGGTGCTGGCCGCGGTCCAGAGTATGCCGCGAGCCTGGCATGTACTGCGTAAACTCGGTCACGCGGCCTTCCGGATCGTTGGTTGAAGAGATCAGGTTGCCGGCTGCCGCCTTGCGTACCGGCGCTGCCTTCAGCCCCGTGGAGTCGTAGAACTTGATCAGAGCGTTCAAATCGCCCGCCTCAAAGCAGACGTGCATCCAGCCCAGCGGCTGCTTGGGATCGGTTCGCGGATAAAGCTCGATGAACTGCCGGTCGTTGACCTTGATGAAGACTTCCGTGGTCTTGCCGGCGTTGGTGATGGCGAAGGACTCCTGGTAGCCGAGCTGGCCCAGGAACGCAATCTCGCGATCGAGGTCGCTAACGCGGAAGGCGATGTGCGCAATGCCGGTGATGCCGGCGTCAGGCGCGGGTGGCTGCGCCAATGCGGCGGTGCAGAGCGCGCATGCGAGCGCGGAAATTGCAATCCAACGATTCTTCATCTGGTCTCCTCAACATGGTGCGATGCGGGATGCAGGCGGCATCGGAAACGCCGTCCGCGGCCTATGTGTATTCCTGGCGAAAGGGGGTGAAGATGTCGAGCACTTCAGAGGCTTCGAGGGCCGCGGCCTCGTGCTCCACGCCGCCGTCGACCACGATGCTGTCGCCGGCGCGCATCTCCCAGCTTTTGCCCTCGGCCTGGAAACGGATATGGCCGCGCACCACATACACCATCTGATGATGGGGATGGCTGTGGCGCGCACCTTTCCAACCTTTCTCAAAGGTGTGACGCACCAACATGAGGTGCGGGTTGTACGCCAGGACCTGCCGCAACATGCCCGGTTCGGGTGTAGTGACCTTGGTAGCATCGGTGGCCGTGTATATGACTGCGGATTCTGGCATAGCTGTTCTCTAATTCAAGCTTACGGCTCCAGGCTGTCAGCTGTCAGCTATTGACTGCTGGCTACTGGCTATTGGCTGTTCTTTCACCGATTCAACCAGCCTCCATCCACCACCAGAATATGACCGTGGATATAGTCGCTCGCCGAGGAAGCAAGAAACACCGCGGCTCCAGCCAGGTCTTCCGGATGGCCCCAGCGGCCCGCGGGAATGCGCTCCAGAATCTGCCGCGCGCGCTCCGGATTCTTGCGCAGCGCCTCGGTGTTGTCAGTGTCCATATAGCCGGGAGCGATGGCGTTCACATTTACGCCTTTTGACGCCCACTCGTTGGCAAATGCCTTTGTCAGTTGGCCAACACCGCCTTTGGCCGCCGCGTAGGCGGGCACCAGGATGCCGCCCTGAAAGGTGAGCAGCGAGGCGATGTTGATGACCTTGCCCGACCCCTGCTTGAGCATGTGCCGGCCCGCGTGTTGCGTGAGCCGGAAGACGCTGGAAAGATTCACGTCAATCACTGCCAGCCAATCCTCTTCGGAGTACTCGGCAGCCGGAGCTCGGCGAATGATGCCTGCGTTGTTGACCAGAATGTCGATGGCGCCGAAATGCTCGACGGTCTCTTCCACGAGGCGCGCGCACACCTCCGGCGAACCAACGTCGCCCACCAGCGCGATGGCTTTCGCGCCGGCGGCCTCCAGCTTATGCTGCGTAGCTTTGGGCGCAGTGCCGGAGCCGTGCACGGCCACGTTGGCGCCGGCTTGCGCCAGACCAACCGCGATGGCCGCACCCAGGCCTCGCGACGAACCGGTTACAAGTGCGGTTTTGCCTTTGAGATTGAATTTGTCGAGTGTTGATTTTTCGTGGGCCAGGGGAATCAGGTCCTTTCCAGTGATGCGGGCTCGTAGCTCTGTCTCTTTGTATTATGTCCGAGCCGTGGGGTGGACCGGATTCAAGAAGCGCGCAAAAAGCCCCCAAAATTGAAAACGCCAGAGGCCGAAGCCTCTGGCGTCTCAATCTTGATCACTCGCAGTACAACCGGTGTTGCGTCCTCCAGCTCCCCCAGTGGCCGCCCTCCAGCTTTCGCTGGCGCTGTATCCTCTGGCTGCGCCGGCACAGAACCTCCGACTTGCGTCGACGGCTTGCACTCCGGCTCGACCGGTGGCCAACCCTCCGGCTCGGATCGGTTTCGTATCTTCGGCTCGACCGGCGGCAAACTTCCGACTTGCGTCGTCCGTTCCGCGCATCCGCTCGACCTTCGGCGACCCTTCAGGCTTGCGCCTGGCGATCCTTCCTCCGGCTAGGCCGACGACCTACCTCCGATTCGCATCGATGCCGTCCTTTGGCTCGGCTGGCGGCTTCATCCGGCTTGCGCCTTCTGCTGCCCCTTCCCCTCGGCTGGCTCCGCCTCCAGTTTGCACCGGCTGCTTCACCCTCCGTCTTCACCGGCCGTGAACCTCTCGGCTTGCGCCTCGTGGCTCCTTCTCCGGCTGAGCCTCTGATGCACTCCTTGTTTCAACCGAACCTTGCATCGACAGCTGAGCCGTCGATGAGTATTCCGTTTCCACCGGCCCTTGCATCTTCCGGAATCAACCCAGTTGAACAACCGTGGGCTTGCGCCCTCACTTGTAACCTCTGGTGCGTCCAGCGATCCCTCTGCGGCTTGCGCCTCAGGTTTCACCCTCTGTCCGGGCTGGCGGCCATCCTCCGGTTCTCACCGGCTGTCCACTCCGTCAACCTTGCTGGCGATCAACTTCCGGCTTGCGCCGGCTGTTTCTTCTTCCAGCCTTCCGGCAACCAACTCCGATGCCCTTTCGAGTCATCAGTTGAATGAGACCTTACGTCCGATCAATCTGTGGAAGCAAGTGCAAAAGTCAAGTTAATTTGTGGATATCACCAGGGTTGGTGCATAGTTGCGTTTATTACGGGCCAACAACAGAATTTGCTGCAAAAATGAGCTGATTTGACCAGAAATCGGCAATCAAAAAAGCCGACTCCAAGGACAAAAAGCCGCTCCGAATCTCCAACAATGAGATTCTTCCTGCGGCAACGGCGGCGTTTTGCAGAAAGAAAACGACATTTGCACAATCTCTGGAACCCGCTCCACAGCTTCACAGCTTCACAGTTTTCTGTGTCGTTGCGCGAACCTTCGCATAAGTCATTGATCTTGATTCTGTTGGGAAGCATCACAGTTTCACAGATTCTGTGAGGTTGAGCGGTTTTTTCTGTAGCCTGCTGATTCTTCGTTGGTTCCGTGCTTCACAGTTTCACAGCCCGTTTTTCGCTCCG
>JBEKEP010000082.1:19148-26544 GCA_050013775.1 Occallatibacter sp.
GCGAGTGTGAGTGCGAGTGTGCCCTGTTCGCTGATCGCCCGCATTCACATTCATATTCATACTCATACTCACTCTGACCTCCGAGCTGTTGTTTTCATTGTGCGCCGGGAGGGGGAAATGATGTGCAAGACGGGCGGAGTTTTTGAGGGTTTGCTTTCAATGGGTTCCAGAGGATTTCAAGCGGAGGGGGTTGCGCGGGGGCGCGGCCGGGTTTGCGGTGCGGCGAGTTCGGGCCTGCGACGGGACGAGATCAGGACTTTGGCGCGTCGCCGTCGCCACCGGCATCCGCTTTCTTCCTCTGCGCCTCCTGCCAGGCCTTGTGGTCGTGGCTCTCCACGAACCCGGCGAGATAGGGCGCAATGTCGAAGTTCTCCGGCACCTTGTGCAGCACCACTAATTGCTTGAAGTAGACGTTGCACACCGGGCAAAAGAGCTCGTACTCCTTCGAGATCGCATCGGCCATAGTGCCGGTAGTCTAGCAGGCCGGCGGGGTGGGCGGGACCGGTATCTCATTTCGATGCGGCCTCGCGGCCTCATCGTAGAGAATGGTCAGGGAGACGAAGCATACCAATCCTATGAGACAGAATCGCAGAGCCTTTCTTCGCAATTCCGCGTTGGTAAGTGGTGCAGTCACGATGCGCAGCCTGACCGGCAAAGCGCAGGCACTGGCAGCCGCATCAGCCCCGGCAAATCAGACTGCCGAAAACGCCAGCGGCGGCGCTACGATCCGGCAGCAGTTTTTGTCGCCTGAAAAGAAGTATCGGCCGATTGCGCGGTGGTGGTGGCCGGGGAACGATGTGACGGAGGAAGAACTGCGCCGCGAGATCGGCGTGCTGGATAAGGCCGGTTTTGGCGGCGCGGAGATCCAGGCGTTCAATAAAGGATTCGATTTCCCGGCCATGCCGGAAGCGCAACAGAAACGCGTAAGCGGTTTTGCCACGCCGGCCTTCTTTGAGCACGTGGGTGCGGCCATCGACGAAGCGCGGAAGCACGGATTGTTTATCGATTACACGTTTGGCTCGGGTTGGCCTTTTGGCGGCGGGTACGACATAACGCCGGAGCTGGCTTCGATTGAGCTGCGTTGGACGCATCTTTCTATTGCGGGGCCGGCGAAGTTTCGCGAGCGCATGCAGGTTCCGTCAATCGACGACGGCGACCCAGCGAATCCCGCGGGCTGGCTGAAGGGATTGCCCGATGGATGGGCCGAGCGCATGCGCAAGCGTACGAAGGTAGTGGCCGTGGTGGCAGTGCGCGGAACCGATGCGCGGTGGGAGTGGAACCTGCCTGGCGGACGGCAGCGGATCGCGGCGAAAACGGGCGAGTTGGAGGCGGGCACGCAAGTGGATTTGACTGCGCGGCTGGAGCCGGATGGAACGTTGAGTTGGGATGTGCCTGAGGGGACGTGGCAGCTTTTTGTGTTCAGCCAGGCGCCGACGGGACAGCGCGTAAACGCGGGCGCGGGAGAGGGCCCGCAGTTTGTGATGGACCACTTGAGCGCGGAGGCCTTTGCGGCGCATGCGAAACGCGTGGGCGACAACGCAATTCCGTACATTGGGAAATACTTCGGCAATGGAATGCGCGCGGTTTTTTGCGACAGCCTTGAAGTGGGCGCGAATCTTTTCTGGAGCGATGATTTTCTTGCGGAGTTCAAGCGCAGGCGCGGATATGATTTGCTGCCCTACCTGCCGATCCTGAAGGTGCAGACGAACGGGGAGCCGTATGGACAGTTTGTGGATCGGCCTGTTTATGACATGGCGGAGATTGGCGACGCGGTGCGCCACGATTACCGGCAGACCCTGTCGGATTTGATGGCGGAGAGGTTCTACGGACAGTTCAACAAATGGGCGCACGAACACAAGCTGCTGTCGCGCACGCAGGCGCACGGGTCGCCCACGGATGTCCTGCGCATTTACGGCGAGGCGGACATTCCAGAGACCGAAGATCTCTTCGCGGATGGCGGATACGACTTGCTGAAGATGGCGGCCTCTGCTGCGCATGTGGAAGGGCGCGCGATTGTCGGCAGCGAATCGTTTGTGTGGACCAACGGGGTGTACGAAACGACACCCGAAAAGGTGAAGCTTGCGGCGGATGAGCTGCTGACGGCCGGTATCAACGCCATTGTGTATCACGGCTTTGGCTACATCATGCCGGAGGTTCCAGCGCCTGGCTGGCATCCGTTTACCGGTCGATTTGGCGAGGGAAATTACTCATCGCAATTCAACGAGCTGAACCCGCTTTGGCCGTACTTTGCGCCGCTCAACGATTACATGGCGCGCGTGCAGTACCTGTCGCAGGCGGGAACGAACGTGGCTGCCGTGGCGCTCTACCGGAATGACCTGATGCATGGCGCGGACGGAGCGCCGCCTCCACCGAATTTGAACCAGGCGTTGATGGACGCGGGTTACAACTACGACCACCTGAATGCGGACTCGCTGCTGCGCTGCGCTGTACGCAACAAAATGCTGGTGACGCGCGGCGGAGCGCAGTATCGGGCGCTGGTGCTGCCCAAGCTCGACATGATCGACGCGGCGGTTGCGGAGAAGATGCAGAGTTGGGCGAGTGCTGGATTGCCGATTCTGTTTGCTGAGCAGATGCCTTCGCATGCTGACGAACACCTGGAGAATGCGCAGCGCGTGCGGGCGGCGATGGCGGCGATGCGCAGCTTGCCGAATGTGTTTGTGGCCGTTGATCGCACGGAGTTGGTGACTGTGCTGGGGCGAGTTGCGGCGCCGAATGTAAGGTTCCATGGAGAGGCGCTGTCCTTTATTCAAAAGCGGATCGGGAAGATGAATGCATTCTTTCTGCGCAATGAAACCGATGCGGCGCGGCACGTGCAAGCCGAGTTTGAAGCGGAAGGCGCGCCGGCGTTGTGGGATCCGTGGACCGGACAGACGGCGGCGATGGCCGGCACCCGGCGCAAGGGCGGTTGGGCTGAGATCGAGCTTGATCTGGAGCCGTTTGGGTCGGCGCTGATTGTCTTTGATCCGGAGGATCGTGGGGCGGTTGCTGCGACGGTGCAACAGCCCGGCAAATTGAAGCGGATGGAGCCTGTGGGCGCAGGCGGGTGGAAGCTGGCGGCGACGGGTCTGGTTCCTTCCGGCAAGACGGCGGAGATTCGGCGCGAGCTGCCGGAGTTGATTGACTGGTCGCTCGACAGCGAGTTGCGCGGATTCTCAGGGCGCGGCGTGTATTCGACGACGTTCACCGTGGCGGCGGATGCGGGCAGCCGGTTGATTCTCGACCTGGGCAACGTGAGAGAAGTGGCCGAGGTGACGGTGAACGGCAAACATGCGGCGACGCTGCTGCTGCGTCCGTACCAGGTGGACATCACGGGCCTGGTGCAGCCGGGAGAAAATGCACTGGAGATCGCGGTGACCAACACGCTTTACAACGCGATGACCCTGCGCGAACCGCGCGCCTTTCACCCCGGCCCGACGGAGAACTTATCGGGGTTGATGTCGGGCGGGTTGATGGGGCCGGTGCGGGTGAAGGTGATGGAGTAGAGCCCATGGTGGTCACTGCCATTTTTGTGGATATCCCCCCTCCCCCTATATGGCATACCTCCATATTTGATAACAAATGACTTATACCCGGGGTATATACCTCCATATCTCAAGTCTGGAATGCATCACTGACAGAACGATTGTGCGCCGGAAGAGGAAAATACTCTGCAAACCAGTGCGCAGATTTTGCTGCTTGTTTTCAGTTGTTTGCATCGGGCGGGCGAGGGCGCGGGCTTGACTTTACCAACTTGCCTTCGCGCATCGAAGCTGGCCGTCGCAGCGTAGCGGCAGTGGAGGGGTGAGAGACCCAGTGGGGGAGCCGGGATGGGGCGGCGGGCTATTTGCCGAGCACCTTTTGCGCGGCGGCTCCGGCAGCGGCGTCCTCAACGACGGGATGGATCTCCAACGTGATCACGTCTCCCCATTCGAAGGCATGTTCGGCGAGCTCTTCCGGGCCACTCGCTTCAATCAGGTGCCAGCCCTGCGCTGATCCTGGAACATGCCAGCGGTCTAATGTTTTGCCTCCGGCCGGCGGGGGCGCGCCCGTTTTCAGGAACCGTTCAACGGCAGCCTTGTAATGGCCGGGGGTAATCTTCCACACCACCATGAATTTCATGATCTCTCCTCCTCGGAGAATGTTTGATTGTTGAGAGGGCTTGGCCCGCGAGCCTCAGCCTGGGCCAAAATAGACTGGGGCTAAGGGTATACCGCGTAAGCGGGGAGATAAAGGACTTTTCTCGGACCGGTGGTGCGGGAGTACGTCGGCCGCCGCGGCGAACGGCCTTCGCTCAGGATGACAACCTATTCTTGATCGCTCGGGATGACGGGCGATTCATGTTGCTCAGGATGGCCGATCGAACGAGGCAAAGGACTGCGGCGCGGCTTCGCCGCGTACTTAATTTCTCAAAAAATGGGCGAGCGGTTTGCGGCATGAGTCAACTCATGCCCTGATACAAAGCGAAAAGCAACCACGGGTCCTTCGACTACCTCCGCTGCGCTCCGGTCGCTCAGGATGACATCGTGTAGGGGTGGAGGCCTGCTTAAACGCGGCTGCGCCGCGCACTTGATTTCCTGAAGAATGGCGGGCGGTTTGCGGCGTGAGTGAACTCATGCCCTGATACAAGGTCTGTGAGTTGGGGTTCGTGCGATCCCACCCTAAACGCAAGAAGCGCGTTTAGGATGGGGCAACCGCATTCTTCGTTTCCGATGAAAACTGAGCAGGCTCGGATTGGCCTGAAGGTCGTATCATGTGGCCCAGACAGAGGAAGGGTTTGCTCGGCACGGCTCCCCCCGGCCCGGCAAGAGGAGGCGGACATGAACCTCGCGAATCCAAGAAAGGTTGGTCCGGTTGCTGCATTGGCTGCGGCCGTGGTCCTGATTGTGTTTGCAACAGCCTGGGCAATGGGAGCGCCCGACAACAGCCAGCCGAAGACGGCGGTTTTGCACGCCACCGTCAGCATCAGCGGAGGCGTAAGCTTCAGCGGGTCCTATGATGTTCGCTTGAACGTCCAAACCTGTGCCGGCGTGGCGAGGGGCGGAACAGGCCAGCACGACGGCCTGGGCAAGGCGATGTTCTATGTGCCGATACCACTCGAATCCGGCGGCAATCCCGGACCGGTGGGCGGGGGGCACACCTTCTCAACCGATGCCGCGGCCGGACCTTATCACGGCCCAGGCACCTACACGGGCTCCGGCCTGAGCGCGACACAGATGGATGCGGACACTCCTCCTGGCTCCGAGGACACGCATATCTTTGCATTTCCAACCGGCATTGGGACGATGGTGATCAACCCCGACGCTTCGGGCTCGTTCACGTTCGGCCCGCTGCAGGATCCTGGCGGCGTGCTGATCTCTGGTCAGGTCGTCTGGACCTGCTCGTAGGTGAGAGTGGGGACGAGTTAGAGGTTCTCGTTCGAGTGCGATGGTGTGAAAAGCAAATGCAGGTCCTTCGACTCGCCTCGGCGCGCCAGGACTCGCTCAGGATGACAGACGATTTATGTCGCTCAGGATGGCAGATCGAAGGAGGAAAGGGGCTACGGCGCGGCTGCGCCGCGTACTTTATTTTTCGAATTGAACGGCACCATTCCCAGGGCTTACGCTCTCCACCCCACGGACAAAGACCCGTCCGCGGGGGCCCCGGGCCTGGGCTATTTTCTTGCGCTCTCTACGGGAGCTTTTGCGCTACGCGGGGAAGCGCTGTGCTATCCCGGGTCGCCAAGTGCCAGGGACCGGGGGCACCCATTTTTCTGCTGAGTTGACAGTGGTCTTTCGAGGTCAGGCGGGGACTACGCCTTTGGCGAGCATCTGCCTGATGCCGCGCAGGGCCTGGCGCGTCCGCTCTTCGTTTTCGATGAGGGCGAAGCGGACGTGCTGGTCGCCGTGCTCGCCGAAGCCGATGCCGGGACTGACGGCCACTTTGGCTTCGGTGAGCAGGAGCTTTGAGAACTCGAGCGAGCCGAGCTCGCGGTAGGCCTCGGGAATTTTGGCCCAGACAAACATGGTCGCCTTGGGCGAAGGCACGGCCCAGCCGGCCTTGTTGAGGCCTTCGATGAGAACGTCGCGGCGGCGGCGGTAGATGTCGCAGATCTGCGCGACGCACTCCTGAGGCCCTTCAAGCGCAGCGATGGCCGCGACCTGGATGGGCGTGAAGGTGCCGTAATCGAAGTAGCTCTTGAGGCGCGCGAGCGCGGCGACGAGCTGCTTGTTGCCGACCATGAAGCCGACGCGCCAGCCGGGCATGTTGTAGGACTTCGACAGCGTGAAGAACTCGACCGCGACATCTTTGGCGCCGGGAACCTGCATGACGCTGGGTGGCTTGTAACCGTCGAAGGCGATGTCGGCGTAGGCCAAGTCTTGAATCAAATAGAAGCCGTGCTCGCGGGCCAGCGCGACGAGGCGCTCGAGGAAAGGCAGCTCCACACATTCGGTGGTGGGGTTCGAGGGGAAGTTGACGATGAGGGCCTTGGGGCGCGGCGTCATGCGCGGGATGAGGTCCTCGAGCTGCCGGAGAAAACTTTCCTGGTCGTGGACAGGGACACTGACGATGTGCGCGCCGGCGATGACGGGGCCGTATATATGGATGGGGTAAGAGGGATTGGGCACGAGCACGGTGTCGCGCGAATCGAGAATGGCGAGGCAGAGGTGGGCGATGCCCTCCTTGGAGCCGATAGTGGCGATGGCCTCGGATTCGGGATCGAGGTCGACATCGTAGCGGGACTTGTACCAGTTGCAGATGGCCTTGCGCAGGCGGGGTATGCCGCGCGAGACGGAGTAGCGATGCGTGGGCGGCTTGCGGACCGCTTCAACGAGCTTGTCGACAATGTGGGCGGGCGTGGCGCCGTCGGGATTGCCCATGCCGAAGTCGATGATGTCTTCGCCGCGGCGGCGGGCGGCGGTCTTCATTTCGCCGGTGATGTTGAAGACGTAAGCGGGCAAGCGCTGAATGCGAGAGAACTCTTCCATGGCTACTCCAGTGTAAAGGGCCAGGTTTCAGGTGTCAGGTTTCAGGGGTCAACTCCGAAGCGCGAGTGCGCTGGGATGAACGGCGTCAGATGAAACCTGACACCTGTAACCTGAAACGTGTTTTTCGGATGAGGTGGGGCGGAGTCTAGGCGGCCGGAGCCGCCGCAGCCGCGGCTGCGCGGGCGATGGCGAAAGCGGGATGGCGGGGGTGGTGCATGAAGTGATTATAGCGGAAATGCGGCTTTTTGCTGCTAGTTCTTAGCCTTTAGTTCCGAAGGGGAGCAATCAGCTGTCTGCCCGGCTTGGGCGATGAGGCGGCGGACGACGGCATGAATCATCGAGATATCAAAGAGCACCAAAAGGAGAAACACAACCGCCTGTGCGATCTCAATGGAAAAACTGAATCTGTCTCCGGCTTTGAGATTCTTGAT
>JBEKEP010000083.1:0-28421 GCA_050013775.1 Occallatibacter sp.
CCCCGTTCCACATGATAGAAGAACGGCGGTCCCTGCTTGTCGGCCAGGTTTTTGAGCGTGCCCAGGAAGGCTTTGGCGGCGTAGGAGAGCGCGGATTGACGCCGGCAGGCGATGCGTAGCAGGCGGCGCACCTCCAGCTCGTCTACGGGAACGGTGACCAGGTCGCCGGTTTCGAGTTCGCGCGCCACCGTGAGATGGGGCACGAGCGCCACGCCATTGCCCATGGCTACAAAGCGCTTGATGGCCTCAATGGTGGGCAGCTCGATGCTCATGTTGAGCGGCGTGCGATGGTGCTGGAAGGCCTCAATCACCTTGCGGCGCAGCGGCGAAGCCACATTGTGGGCGATGAAAGTTTCCTGGCCCAGGTCGCGAATGGAGACGTGAGTTTTTTTCGCCAAGGCATGGCTGGGGCTGACGATGAAGTCCAGGCTGTCGCCGTAGACAGCGATGGTGCGAATTTGCGCGGGATCGGGGCGGAAGGAGACGACGCCCAACTCGAAGGCGCGCAGGCTGAGCTCCTCAGGGATACGCGAGGCCAGCATGCGCTGCACGGTGACGTCGATGTGTGGATACTCGCGGCGAAAAGCGTCAATGGCCGGCAGCAGGTACATGCAGGTGTACTCGTTGGCCGCCAGTTGCAGGTGGCCGCGCTCCAGGCTCTTCAATTCGTCGAGGGCGCTAGAGGCCTCGCGGCGCAGGGCCAGCAGGCGCAGTGCATAGTCGCGCAAGAGCGCTCCGGCCGCGGTCAGCGAGCCGTCGCGTGCGGCGCGGTCGAAGAGAGTTTCGCCCACCGACGCTTCCAGCTTGCGGATCACCTGGCTGACGGCCGGCTGGGTGCGGTGCAGGCGCACTGCGGCGCGGGAAAAACTGCGCTCTTCGGCGACGGCGAGAAAGGTTTCGAGCTGGCTGAGTTCCATGTGCGCTCCTTCGGAGTGCAGGGGTCAGGGATCAGATGTCAGGGTTCAGAGGTCTCCGGGTTGGTAGCGCGGCACTGACCCCCGATCCCTGAAACCTGACCCCTACTTCATAAGCAATTCTAATCTAATCCAAAACAATTATAACTTTGCCTTATATCGGTGCCGTGGGCGACAATAGAAAAGCTGGACGGGCTGCTTTCCCCCGCCGAGGCAAAACCATGATTTCCAACCACCTGGCATTCTTCGACACCACTCTGCGCGACGGCGAGCAGTCTCCGGGTTGCTCGATGACCACGCAGGAAAAGCTCACCATGGCTCATGCCCTGGAAGACCTGGGCGTGGACATCATCGAGGCCGGCTTTGCCATGGCCTCGGAGGGTGATTTTGCGGCAATTGCGACGATTACGCAAGCCATTCGCAAGCCGCGCATCGCGTCGTTGGCTCGGGCAAAAAAAGAAGACATTGAGATGGCCGCGCGGGCGCTTCAATTTGCCGATCGCGCGCGCATCCATGTTTTTCTGGCGTCGAGCGATTTGCACTTGGAATACAAATTGAAGCTCGGCCGCGCCCAAGCGCTGGAGCTTTGCGGCGAGTCGGTGCGCCTGGCGCGTTCGCTTTGCGATGACGTGGAGTTTTCGCCCGAGGATGCGACCCGCTCGGACCGCGATTTCCTGGTGGAGATGGTGCGTGTCGCTGTCGAAGCCGGCGCCACCACCATCAATATGCCGGACACGGTGGGCTACACGACGCCGGAAGAGTACGGGCAGATGTTTCGCGAGGTGCGCGAGCGCATTCCCGCGATCGACGAGAAGGGCGTCGTGCTTTCCGCGCACTGCCACGACGATCTGGGACTGGCCGTGGCCAATTCGCTGGCTGCGGTGCAGTCCGGTGCGCGCCAGGTGGAGTGCACCATCAACGGCATCGGCGAACGGGCAGGCAACGCGGCCCTTGAAGAGATTGCCGCGGCGCTCTACGTGCGCAGCGAGCGCTTCGGCGTGACCACCGACATCAAGCTCGATCAGCTGTATGCGACGAGCGAAGTGCTGGGCCAGCTCATTACCTTCCGTCCTTCCCCGAACAAGGCGGTGGTGGGCGCGAATGCGTTTGCCCACGAGTCAGGCATTCACCAGCACGGCATGCTGGCGAACCCGTTGTGCTACGAGATCATGACGCCGCAGTTGGTGGGAGTGTCGAAGACACACCTGGTGCTGGGCAAGCATTCTGGCCGCGCGGCGCTGAGGCATCGTCTGGAGCAACTCGGCTACACGCTGAGCCGCGACGAACTGCAGCACGTGTATTACCGGTTCGTGGCGCTGGCCGACCGCAAGAAAAACATCTACGACCAGGACCTCGTGGGCCTGCTGCCTGACGGGATTCGCGAGCGGCGCACGGAGCCGGTGAGCGAACTGGATTGAAAGACCGTTCAAAGATTTTGCTTTGAGCTAGTGTGCGGGCGCTAGTCCGAGAGGGGAGTTCCTCGACGATGACAGGTGCAAGAAAGCGTCTCATCCGAGATCTGGTGTTGACGGGAATTGCCTCGCCAATCGTGCTGTTGCTGTTGTTTGCCGTGCGCGCGGCGAGATTCTTGATGTGGATCGTGGTGCCGATTCTGTACGCAGGGCAGGCGATTACTGCGCTGATTTGGAAAATGTTTCCGCCCCAGAGCGGAGGGATGTTCGCGGGATTTGGCACGGCCCTGATTGTTGATTTTGTTTTGGCGTGGTTTGTGGTTTGGATCGTTTTGTTCGCGATCGTGAAGCTGATTCAGAAATGCATCAACCGGAAAAAGAGAGAAGCATGAAGCTGAAGATTCTAGTTGTGGCCGGTGACGGCATCGGCCCTGAAGTGACCAACGAAGCGGTTGCCGTGTTGAAGGAAACGGCGGCGCTGGGCGGCCACGATTTTATGTTTCTTGAAAAGCGCATTGGAGGCGTGGCCATTGTGCAGGACGGCACGCCGCTGCCCGAGGAAACGCTCGACGCGGCGCTTGCGTCTGATGCGGTTTTATTGGGCGCGGTGGGCGGCAACGAGTTCAACTCGCTCGCACCGGACAAGCGGCCTGAGGGCGGATTGCTGGCGATTCGTGCGGCGTTGGGTGGGTTTGCCAACCTTCGCCCATGCTTCTCATTTAAGGAGTTGACGGTCAATAGCCCTTTGCGGCCGGAAATCATCGAAGGCACCGACATTATGTTCGTGCGCGAGCTGCTGGGCGGCGCGTACTTTGGCAAGCCGCGCGAGTGGAACAAGGAAAAAGGCGTGGGCTACAACACGATGGTCTACTCAAAGGATGAAGTGGCCCGCGTGGCGCGCATTGCATTCCAGTTGGCGCAGAAGCGGCGCAAGAAATTGACAAGTGTGGACAAGGCCAACGTGCTTGAAGTCTCGCAATTGTGGCGGGCGACTGTGACCGAGGTGGCCCAGGAGTTTCCCGACGTCGCGCTCGAGCATCAATACGTTGACGCGATGGCCATGCACATTATGAACCGGCCGCGCGACTTTGACGTGGTGGTGACGGAGAATTTATTCGGCGACATTCTCACCGACGAGTCCGGTGTGATTACCGGCTCGCTGGGCATGCTGCCTTCGGCGACCATCGGCGGCAAGGTGAATCTGTACGAGCCGGTGCACGGTTCGGCGCCTGACATTGCGGGCAAGGGGCTGGCGAATCCGCTGGGCGCGATTCTGACCGGAGCGCTGGTTCTGCGCTACTCCAGCGGACTGGAAGCCGAGGCCGCGGCCATTGAGTCGTCGGTGCGCAAGGTACTGGAGCTGGGCTTCCGGACACCGGATCTCGCCCGCGGCAACACGCACGGCATTACAGTGCTTTCGACGAAAGAGATGGGCGCGAAAGTAAGAGAGACCGTCAAGACATTGCTCGTCAACGCATAGAGCCAGGGTGGGAAAGCAATAAAATCGGCTCGGAACAAAGGGAATATCCAAAATGACTTCAGCACCGAAAACATTATTCGAGAAGGTATGGGAGCAGCATGTGGTGGTTGAGCCCGAGGGCGAGCCCACGCTGATCTACATCGACCTGCAACTGGTCCACGAGGTCACGTCCCCTCAGGCATTCGAGGGGCTGCGGCTGGCTGGACGCAAAGTGCGCCGTCCCGATCGCACCATCGCGACCGTGGATCACAACGTGCCCACTACGAAAGAAGGCCGGCTGCACATCGTCGATCAGATTTCGGCCACGCAGATTGCCACACTGCGCAAGAACTGCGCCGACTTCGGCGTCGAGCTTTACGACGTGAACTCGCGCGAGCAGGGCATTGTGCATGTGATCGGGCCGGAGCTGGGATTAACCAAGCCGGGCATGACGATTGTGTGCGGCGACTCGCATACCTCGACGCACGGCGCGTTCGGGGCTCTGGCGTTCGGCATCGGCACCAGCGAAGTGGAGCACGTGCTGGCCACGCAGACACTGCCGCAGGGGAAGCCGAGGACCTTTCGCATCGCGGTTGAAGGCGAGTTGCCGCTGGGCGTTACGGCCAAGGACATCATTCTTGCCATCATCGGACAGATCGGCACGGACGGCGCGACGGGCTGCGTGATCGAATACGCGGGCTCGGCCATTCGCGCGCTTTCGATGGAAGGTCGTATGACGATTTGCAACATGAGCATCGAGGCGGGCGCGCGCGCGGGCATGATCGCCCCGGATGAGAAGACGTTCGCGTATTTGCAGGACCGCAAATTTGCTCCAAAGGGAGAGGCGTGGAACGCTGCAGTGACGGAGTGGAGCAAGCTGCCCTCCGATCCCGGCGCGAAGTTCGATCGCGAACTCACGATCGATGCCGCGGCACTGGTTCCGTACGTGAGCTGGGGCACGAGCCCCGGCATGGTGGCGCCGGTGAGCTCAAAGGTGCCCAATCCGGCGAGCGCGAGCAACGAAGCCGATCGCAAATCGTTCGAACGGGCGCTTGAATACATGGACCTGAAGGCCGGAACGCCGTTCGAGGAGATTGCAGTGGATCGCGTCTTCATCGGATCCTGCACCAACGGCCGCATTGAGGATCTGCGCGCGGCGGCGAAGATTGCCGCGGGACGCAAGGTGTCGAGTCACGTGAGCGCGATGGTGGTTCCGGGATCGCAGGCCGTCAAGTCGCAGGCCGAGAAGGAAGGTCTCGATCGCATTTTCATTGAGGCCGGTTTCGACTGGCGCGAGCCAGGCTGCTCCATGTGCCTGGGCATGAACCCCGACATTCTTGCGCCGGGTGAGCGCTGCGCTTCAACCAGCAACCGCAACTTCGAGGGCCGGCAGGGGCGCGGCGGACGCACGCACCTGGTTTCGCCGGAGATGGCCGCGGCGGCCGCAATCACGGGTCATTTCGTCGACATACGGACTTGGAAAGTCCTCGAGGAGGTAACTGCTTAATGGAACCGTTCAAGACACTCACTGCGCTAGCCGCGCCGCTCGATCGCGCCAACGTGGATACCGACCAGATCATTCCCAAGCAGTTCCTGAAGCGCATTGAGCGCACAGGCTACGGCGATTTTCTGTTCTTTGATTGGCGGCAAACACCTGACGGCGTGCCCGTCGCCGATTTCGTTCTGAACGACTTGCGCTACAAGGGTGCAAAGATCCTCGTGGCCGGAAGGAATTTCGGCTGCGGGTCGAGCCGGGAGCATGCTGCGTGGGCGCTAAGCGACTTTGGCTTCCGCGTGGTGATCGCGCCGACGTTTGCCGACATCTTTTTCTCGAACGCGGGAAAGAACGGCATCGTGCTCGCGAGGCTGAGTGAGTCGGAGGTTGATACTCTCCTCCAAAACGCGCAGAAGATTCCCAATTATCGGCTCACGGTTTCGCTGGAAGCGCAGGCGGTGACGGATGGCCGCGGATTCACGGCGAAATTCGAGATCGATCCCTTTAGAAAGTTTTGTTTGGTCGAAGGGCTCGACGATATCGGATTGACGTTGCGGCACGCGGCGGCACTGGACAAGTTTGAAACAAAGCACGACGACGCCAATTGGCTCAAAGCAAAAATCGGCGCGGCAGCCTGATTGGCATGAATCGTTTGGAAGAGTTGCGGAAGAGCTTTGGCCCCGGTCTCATTACAACTTTGTTTGTGGGCGAATCGGCGCCGGATAGCGGCAAGTTCTTCTACAGTGGCGACAGCAGCCTGTTTTACGCAATGAAGCGAGCGTTTGGAAACAGAGAAACGTTTCTTGAGGATTTCAAGAAGAAGGGCTTCTACCTTGACGACCTGGTACGAACGCCAATCAACAAACTGGAGAGGCGAGAACGTTCCAGGCGCCGTCAACAAGCTGTTCCGGAGTTGGCAAAACGACTGGCTGAGTATAAGCCGAAAGCTGTGGTAGTGGTCATGCGAGCGATCCTGCCCATGGTTCGGCAAGCAATGCGCATGGCAGGCATTTCGTACGAACCTTCTTGTGTACCACATCCTGCTTTTGGAAACTGGACTCGCTTTAGCAATGCGATGACAGAGATCATCGACGACCTGCCGGTTGCAGACGGCAGCAAAGCAAAGGACTGATTACGTGACCATCGAAGGCAAGCGACAAAGCATTCCGTTGACTGAGGGCCCAAGCCGTGCGGCGGCGCGGTCGTACCTGCGCGGATCGGGATTTAAAAAGGACGACCTGCACAAGCCGATTATCGGCGTAGCGAATACGTGGACGGAGATCGGCACCTGCAACGTGCACCTGCGCGACATCGCGGAGGCATTGAAGCAGGGCATTCGCGAGGCGGGTGGTACGCCGATGGAGTTCAACACTGTCACCATCTCCGACGGCATCACCATGGGCACGCAGGGCATGAAGGCGTCGCTGGTTTCGCGCGAAGTGATTGCCGACTCGATCGAGCTGGTGGCCCGCGGCAATCTTTTTGACGGCCTGGTGGGCATCGGCGGCTGCGACAAGAATATGCCGGGCATCATCATGGCGCTTTGCCGGCTGGATATTCCGGGCATGATGCTCTACGGCGGATCGATCGCGCCGGGCAAGCTGAACGGCGTGGACATCACGATTCAGAACGTCTTTGAGGGCATCGGCTCGTATGCCGCGGGACGCATCGACGAAGCGGGGCTGGAAGCGCTGGAAGCCAATGCCTGTCCGGGCGCGGGCGCATGCGGCGGCCAATTTACCGCCAACACCATGGCGATGAGCGGCGAGATTCTGGGCATTTCGCCCATCGAACTTTCCGGCGTTCCCGCCACCTCTCCCGAGAAACTTGAAGCCACGCGCAAGGCCGGCCATATTTTGATGGATGCCGTGCGCGCCAACCGCAAACCCTCCCAGATCATCACGCGCAAAGCCATTGAAAACACCATTGCCAGCGTGGCCGCGAGCGGCGGCTCGACGAACGCGGTGCTGCATCTGCTCGCCATTGCGAAAGAGATCGGCATTCCGCTTTCGATTGACGATTTTGACGTGATCTCGGAGCGTACGCCTTACATTTGCTCGCTGACGCCCGCGGGAAAGTACGTGGCCTCTGATTACCAGGCGGCGGGCGGCTCGCGGCTGCTCGCGAAGCGCATGATCGACGCGGGATTTGCCGATGGATCGGCGCTGACCATCAGCGGCAAGACGCTGGCCGAAGAGGCCGCGTCCGCGAAGGAGACGCCGGGCCAGGACGTGATTCATACGTTTGAGAAGCCCATCAAGCCGAATGGCGGATTGGTAATTCTGAAGGGCAATCTCGCGCCTGAGGGCTGTGTGATGAAGATTGCCGCGGCGGGCAAGTACGAACATCGCGGACCCGCGCGAGTCTTTAACTGCGAAGAAGACTGCTTCAAAGTTGTGCAGGAGGGCGGCATCAAGGCGGGCGACGTGGTGGTGATTCGCTACGAAGGCCCGAAGGGCGGGCCGGGCATGCGCGAGATGCTGCAGGTGACGGCGGCTATCTCGTCGAACGCCGAACTGAGCGCGAATGTGGCATTGCTTACGGACGGCCGTTTCAGCGGCGCGACGCGCGGATTCACCGCGGGTCACGTGGCGCCGGAGGCGTTTGTGGGCGGACCGATTGCGGCGGTGCGGGAAGGCGACATCATTGTCTTCGACATTCCCAAGCGCACGCTCAACGTGGAGATCAGCGACGCAGAGATGGCGGCGCGGCTTAAGGACTTCAAGCCGCCGGCGCTGCGCTGGCCCAAGGGAGTTTTCCGCAAGTATGTGGATCGAGTCACGTCGGCATCGGTCGGAGCAACGACGTAAGAGCAGGGAACAGGGACTAGAAATCGATTGGTAGCAGTAAACAAGGAGCAGGATATGGCAGCCAAAGGACATGCAAGCGCAAAGGGGCCGGAAGCGAAGGCTATCGCGGCGGAAGAAAGCGGATCGAGTGCGCACACTCGCTTTAACGCGCCCACTCGGTTGACGGGCGCGGAGATTATCTGGGCCACGCTGGTCGGCGAAGGCGTCGACACCGTATTCGGCTACCCCGGAGGAACGATTCTTCCGGCTTACGACGCTTTGCGGAAGTTTCCCGTGCGGCATATTCTGGTGCGCCACGAACAGGGTGCGGCGCACATGGCCGACGGCTACGCGCGCGCTTCGGGCGACGTGGGCGTGGCCATTGCCACCAGCGGTCCCGGCTCAACCAACCTGGTCACCGGTATCGCCACCGCGATGCTCGATTCCATTCCCATGGTGTGTATTACCGCGAACGTATCATCCAAGTTGCTGGGAACCGATGCGTTTCAGGAAGTCGACATTACCGGGATTACGCTTCCCGTCACCAAGCACAACTTTCTTGTGAATCGCGCCGAGGACATTGCGCCGACAATCCGCCATGCATTTCAGATTGCGCGCAGCAATCGTCCAGGGCCGGTTCTCGTGGACATCACCAAGGACGCGGAAATCAACAGCGCGATCTTTGACTTTGATGCGGCCAAGCCGCGCACCAACCGCCCGCATCCCATGCTGCACGTAGGCGAAGCGGAACTGGCGGAGGCGGCCGAGTTGATTCGCAACGCTAAGCGTCCGATGATTTTTGCCGGGCACGGCGTCATGGAATCCGGCGCCATGGAGCAGATTCGCACGCTTGCTGAGAGAGCGCAGATTCCCGTGGCGCTGACGCTATTAGGGATTGGCGGATTTCCGGCCTCGCATCCGTTGTGCCTGGGCATGATGGGTATGCACGGCGAGTCGTGGGTGAATGACGCCATCCAGGAAGCCGATCTGCTCATCGCCTGCGGCATGCGTTTTGACGATCGCGTAACGGGCAAGTTGACCGATTACGCCCAGAAGGCGAAGAAGATTCACATCGAGGTGGATCCCGCCGAGGTGAACAAGAACGTGAAAGTGGACGTGGCGCTGGTGGGCGATTTGCGCGAGGTGTTGGAGCAGTTGCTGCCGCGCATTTCAGGCCGCGACGGCGCAGCTTGGCTGAAGACCATCGAGGCCAGCAAGGGCGAATCCGCGGTGCGCGATATCAAGAACCTTCCCGATTCCGGCCACTTGTATGCGGCGCACGTGATGCACGATCTTTGGCGCCTGACGGGCGGCGACGCGATTATCGTAACCGACGTGGGCCAGCACCAGATGTGGGAGGCGCAGTATTTCCATCACGACAAGCCGCGTACGCTGATCACCTCGGGCGGGTTGGGCACCATGGGCTATGCGCTGCCCGCGGCCATCGGCGCGAAGTTTGCCTGTCCCGAAAAAGAAGTGTGGGTCGTGGCCGGAGATGGCGGTTTCCAGATGACGGCGGCGGAGCTGGCGACGATCGTGCAGGAAAAGATCAAGATCAACATCGCCGTCATCAACAACGGCTACCTGGGCATGGTGCGGCAATGGCAGGAGTTCTTCTACGACAGCAACTACGAAGCCACGCCGCTGGTGAGTCCGGATTTTGTGAAGCTGGCCGACGCGCACGGCATTCCGGGACGCGCGGTGCGCAAGCGCGCCGAGGTGGAAGCAGCGGTGGAAGAAGCACGCGCAAGTTCGGGCGCGTTCCTGCTGAACTTTATGGTGGAGAAGGAAGACTCCGTGTACCCAATGATTCCCGCGGGCAGCGCGTTGCACGAGATGATTCGCAGGCCGGGGAGAGACCCGCTGGAAGAGACAGCGGACGATGAGTAAGAAAGCCAGGAGCTAGTTCTTATGCTGCACACATTTGTTGCTTATGTCGAAGATATACCCGGCGTGCTGACGCGGGTCGCGTCGCTGTTCCGGAGACTGAATATCAACATCAACTCTCTCACGGTGGGGCGCAGCGAGCGGCCGAAGCTGTCGCGGTTGACGCTGGTGTGCGAGGCATCGGCCGAGGCCGGGCACCGCATCCGCGCCAGCCTGTTTAAACTTGAAAATGTTGTCGATGTGGACGACATTGCCAAGGCGCCATCGGTTACGCGCGAACTGGCGCTGATCAAAGTGGCCGCCAATCCGCATAACCGTGCGCAACTTTTTGATTTGGTTGAGGTCTTCCGCGCGCGCATCGTCGATCTCACTTCGGAATCGCTGATGATCGAGATGACCGGCGTGGAAAGCAAGATTGAAGGGCTAATCGAAGTTCTGCGCGAAGACGAAGGACGGATTTTGGAAATCTGCCGCAGCGGCAAGATGACCATGCGCCGCGGGCACCATGTAAGCAGCGTCGTGAAAGCGATGGACGCGGGCCCGATCGTTGCAGATGCCGGCGCGGTCATCGAAGAGGACGGCGTGGCGAGCGAGCCAGCCTAAGGCGCAAAGTTGCGGCCGGTACATGGGCCGATCGGGAATTGAAATCGAAACCAGCAAAGGAAAATTGGAAAAATCATGGCAAAGACTTATTACGATCACGATGCCGACCTCAGCCTGATCCAGGCCAAGAAGGTCGCCATCATCGGTTACGGCTCGCAGGGGCACGCACACGCTCTCAACCTGAAGGACTCGGGCGTGCAGGTGAAGGTGGGCCTGGCGGCAAATTCCAAATCGATTGCCAAGGCGCAAAGGGCGGGACTGGAAGTTACCACGGTTGCAGCTGCCGTGAAATGGGCCGACGTGGTGATGGTTCTGGTGCCCGACCAGACCGCGGCCAAGCTCTATGCAGAGGAGATAGGCCCGAATATCAAGCCCGGTGCGATGCTAATGTTTGCGCATGGATTCAACATTCACTTCAAGACCATTGTGCCGGCCGCGGGCATCGACGTGGGCATGGCAGCGCCCAAGGCGCCGGGACATCGCGTGCGCGAGGTCTTTACCGAAGGCGGCGGCGTACCTTGCCTCATCGCGGTGCATCAGGACGCGACCGGCAACGCGCATGCACTCTGTCTCAGCTATCTGAAGGGCATTGGCGGCACGCGTGCCGGCGTGTTGGAGACGACCTACAAAGAAGAAACCGAGACGGATCTCTTCGGCGAGCAGGCAGTGCTGTGCGGCGGCGTGAGCGCGCTTGTGAAGGCCGGGTTCGACACGCTGGTCGCAGCGGGCTACCAGCCCGAAAGCGCATACTTCGAGTGCCTGCATGAGCTCAAGCTCATCGTCGACCTGATGTATCGCGGCGGTCTGGCGTATATGCGCTACTCCATCAGCGATACGGCGGAGTGGGGCGATTACGTCAGCGGTCCGCGCGTCATCAACGAAGAGAGCCGCAAGGCGATGCAGGCGATTCTCAGCGAGATCCAGGACGGCACCTTTGCCAAGCGATTCCTTGCCGACCAGAACTCCGGCCGCAAGGAGTTTATGGCCTTCCGCGAGGCCGAGGCCAAGCACCCAATCGAGATCGTGGGTAAGGAACTGCGCGCGCAGATGCCGTTTCTCGATCCGGTGACGGTTGAAGAAGTGGCGAAGACGCGGTAATCGCAGTCTTTGTGAGAGAGTCCCCGCCGCAAAGCGGGGACTTTTCTTTTGCAATTAGAACTAATGCTTTGCGGCCCAGGCCTCGAGCAGATCGATGTCGTAGCCGAGGACGCCGGCCGATCCTCTGAACCCAGCCGACCCGCGCGGCTGATTGTCAGGCGTCCACCACTCGTAAAAACCATTCACGCGCACCGCGCGATCAATCATGGGACGAATTTCGCGATAGGCATCGGCGATATCTCCCTCGTCAATCAGATCCTGCACCACGCGTCCGCCGAACCAATCCCAGTCGCCGCCGTTCTGATAAGTGTATGGCGCGGTCATGTGCTGATTATGAAAGTAGCCGAGCGGGTACGCCGGATACATGGTGAGGCCGATGGTGGCCGCGTGGGCATCACGCACGTCGTCGTCCATCTGCTTGAGGGAGCTGGCAATTTCCTTGCGTGTTAGCAAGCCGGCTTCGATGGCCACTGCCGTTCCGCCGAAGTAGTAAATTGCGTTCTCGTCAAAATCCGCTGGAAATGGCGATCCGGCCAGATACACGTGTGGATAGTACTTCTGATGTTTCTTGTCCCAGAGATATTTGCGCGTGTTTCGCTTCAACTCGTCGCGGGTTTTCGTCCATTGCGCTGCGTTCGGCGCGCCCGGACCGAGCAGCTTCAGGTAATCGTTGATCGCCAGAATCAACATGGCGTTGTCGTAGATCGAGAGAGAGCGATGAGTGCGTTCGTCGAGCCATGCGCCGATGGGCGACTCGGGTTGATTGTCGCCCCAGTCGGCCCGCGTGGCGCTCCAGACGAGTCCATGCTGCTTGTCGAAGCGCTCGTTGAGTAGATACTGCATGGCAAAAGCTAGCCGGTCGCGCACGCTGCGGCCGTCAATCTGCTCGTCGAGAATCGTGCGGTCGCCGGTGACGGTAACGTATTTGTACACCGCCTGCACCAATGACGTTTCCTGATCTACCTCGACGGTATTCTTGATTGCCTGCAGGCCGGGGGCGAGCGGCGCAATGCGGTTGGGCTTTTGCTTCGGGTTGATCGCGAGGTAGCCATCGGGAATGTCGCCCTCCGGCCCCTGAAATTTGAAGAAGGTGAGCAGAGAGTCGCGCAAAGCCTCGCGAGGATCGGTTTCAAGGGCAACGATGATGAAGGTATTCAGGTCGCGAATCCAGACCTGCGGGTAGTGTGTGCCTGCATTGAGGCCGCCTTTGAGTAGATCAAGGGCCATCTGATGTACTTGGCGCAAGCTCTGGTCGTCGCGAATCTGTTTGGCGAGTTCGGTCGAGGAGTTGGTCGAAGAGCCACTTACTCGCGCCGCCTTCGCGCCAAGTGAAAAAAGAACAGCCAGCATTGCGAGGGAGCAACCAAAAAGCCGTCTGCCGAAAAGTCTTTCGGTTGAATTGTACAATTCAGGCTTGCGCGGATTCACCATAAACTCCTTGTTTCTCTAGAGCGGATCGACTTTATACTGACTGTTTTCTTCCGCCGCCTTTTGGATTGCAGAGGGGTCGCTCGATATGCCGGCGATTAGTGCTGCTCTGCCCACGCCTCAAGCAATTCAACGTCCCGGCCGAGTTCGCCAGCTGAGCCGCGAAAACCGGAGGAGCCGCGCGGCTGATCATCGGGCGTCCACCACTCGTAAAATCCGCCGACACGCACTGTGCGATCGATCATGGGACGAATCTCGCGATAGGCATCGGCGATATCTCCAACTTCAATCAGGTCCCGCACCACGCGCCCTCCGAACCAATCCCAGTCGCCGCCGTTCTGATAGGTGTACGGCTTGGTCATTCCCGGATTTGTGAAGTAGCCGAGCGGGTAGGGCGGATACATGGTCAACCCGATGGTCGCCGCGTGAGCATCGCGCACATCGGCATCCATGTGCTCGAGAGTGTGAGCAATTTCCTTTGGCGTCAGCACTCCGGTTTCGATGGCCACGGCAGTTCCACCGTGGTAGGTGGTCGCGTTCTCGTCAAAATCCGCGGGAAACGGCGAGCCTGCCAGGTACACATGCGGGATGAATTTTTGATTCTTACTGTCCCAGAGGAATTTGCGAATGTTGTGCTTGAGCAGATTGCAGGTCTTCTTCCATCGCGGTGCGTCCGGCGCGTCGGGCCCGAGCAGCTCGAGATAGTTGTTGATCGCGACCACCAGCATCGCATTGTCGTAGATGCTGAGGGCGCGATGCGAATGGGAATCGAGCAGTACGCCAGGGTTGGTTTCCGGTTGCACATCGCCCCAATCAGCGCGCGTGGCGCTCCAAATGAGGCCGTGCTGCTTGTCGAAGCGTTCGGTCAGCAGATACTGCATGGCAAAGCCCAAGCGGTCGCGCACGCTGCGCCCGTCAATCTGCTCGTCCAGAATCGTGCGGTCGCCAGCGACGGTGACGTACTTGTACACTGCCTGCACCAGCGACGTTTCCTGATCGACCTCAACCGTGTTTTTATACGATGTGAGCCCAGGAGCCAGCGGCGTGAGGCGATACGGTTTTTCAGTTTGTGCGGGGTTCAACGCGCGATAGCCGTCCGGGATGTCACCCTCGGGTCCCTGGAACTTGAAGAACGTCAGGAGCGCATCACGTAATGCGCCGCGCGGATTCACTTCGAGCGAAACCTCGATGAAGGTATTCAGGTCACGAATCCAAACCTGCTTGTAGCCGGCGCCCGCATTCAAGCCGGTCTTGAGCAGATCGAGTGCCATTTCGTGCACCTGGCGCAAGCTCGCGTCGTCGCGAATCTGCTTGGCCAGGGCCTCGTTGTCGCTCTTCTGCGCCGATGCAACCGAGGCCATCAGCGCGACGGCTGCGCTGATCGAGAGAATCAGTACTCGCTTCATCGAAAATTCCATTTCTGCAAGGTTACGGCTGCGTGTCGCTCAATGAAGGCGGCGCGTCATTGGGCGCGGAGCCCCATGCCGTGTTGGGTTTGGCACCGAGCACAAAATGCAACGTACCGCCGGCGGAGATGTCGCGGAACGAAATCCAATTCTGGTTGTGTGGGCGGCCGTTGAGCGCGACGCTCTGTATATACGGCGCATCCTTAGCTGCGCCCGCGGCTTCAATGGTGAAGGTCTTGCCTGCATAGGGCTCGCGTAGATGGACGACGACTTTGGGAAAGACGGGGCCGGTGAGCTCGTAAGCCAGGCTGGCCGGATCGATGCTGTAGACGCCCATCATGCTCAGCACGCCCCACGAAGACATTTCGCCGCAATCGTCGTTGCCGGGGATGCCGTCGGGCGCCGTGGTGTAGTTTTCGTTGAGCACGCGGCGCACTACGCGCTGCGTTTCCCACGGACGGCCGGAGAAATTGAACTCGAACGGCGCTTGGAGGTCGGTTTCGTTGTACGCGTTGTAATACTGGCCGTACAAACCGGGAAATTTGTAGTTAAAGAATTCTGTCAGGCGCTGATTGAAGAGGTCGGGGCCAACGGAGTGAACGAGCCACGCCATGTCAGCGGGCGCGAGCCACTGGTAGTGCCAGCCGGTGCCCTCGATGAAGCCGCGGCCATCCTGCATAGGATCGAAGTTCGGAACCCACTGGCCGTCTGCATTGCGCGGATGGAAGAAGCGGTCGTCGGCATCGAAGACGTTGCGCACGTAGAGGGCGCGGTCGTAAAGCATCTTCGCGTCGTCGTTTTTTCCCAGGGCCACTGCCAGGCGATAGAGCGAGGCGTACGCGACCACATCCTCCTGCAGGTTCGAGACGGAGCCGTAGCTGACTTTGTCGTTGGGCGCATAGTGCAGCTTGTTGATCCAGTCGATGCCGTCCTGGCCTTTGTAGGGATGACCGGGCGGCGGCGCTTGTGTCGCGTCCTTGAGCATGCCCTGCCACGCGGAGTCCATGTCGAATCCGTGAAGTCCGTCGAGCCACGCGGTAGACAGCACCACGGTGAGCGGGCTGCCCGCCATCACGTTGGTGTAGAGATTCATCTGCGGCCAGCGATCGATCCACCCACCTTGCTGATACATCAGCACGACGGATTGCGCCATGTCCTCCATCCGACGCGGCTCGATCATTGCCACCAGCGGCATCTGGCTGCGATAGATGTCCCAGCCGGAATAGTTGGCGTAGACCGTGTGGCCTTTATCGACGCTATGAACTTTGGCGTCGAAGCCCAGATAGCGTCCGTCGGCATCGCTGAAGATGCTCGGCATAATCAGACTGTGATAGAGCGCAGTGTAGAACACGGTGCGATTCGCGGCGGTGCCACCTGAAACTTCGATCGTGCTCAGCTCGCGGTTCCATGCTGCCAGCGCTTCGCGGCGGATGGTCGAGAAATCCTTGCCTTCCGACTCGGTCTTGAGATTGTTGCGCGCGCCGTCGAGATCGACATACGAGATACCGATCTTTGCCGTGATGATTTGCGCATGCGCAGCGGAAGGCCATGAGGCGTAGGCGCCGATCACGGGGTGATCGGTTGACTGCGCGGCGCTGCGCGCACCCGGCGCCAGCGCATCCGGTCCGCTGCCCGCGGCATCGCCCCAGGTTCCAAACTGGGCAAACGGCTGGCTGAACTCCATCACGAAGTAGACTTTGTAGGTTTGTTGATTGCCGCAGAAGGCGCGGTTTTGAACATAACCCTCCATTGTGCGGTCGCCGACAATCTGAATGGATGAGCCGGTGGTGAAATTGAGGGTGTGGCTGATGGGCACGAGAATGTTGGCCGCATGGCCCGCGGGAAATGTGAATTGCGCGATGCCGGTGCGCTCTGTTGCGCTCAACTGAGCGTCGATATTCCATTGCAGCAGATTCACGCGGTAATATCCGGGCGCGGCGCTCTCGTCACTGTGCGAATAGGCCGAGCGGAGATCGGTGGGACGCGTATGCACGGGGCCGTCAGTCGCGGTGAAGAATACTTCGCCTTCATTCGTGCAACCGGGACCGCTCATGTGCGTCATGCTGAAGCCCTGAATGTCGGTTTGTGCGTAGTGGTAACCGTAACCGTGGCTCTCCGTTTCAGGGCTGAGTTGCACCATGCCGAAGGGCATGACCGCGCCGGGAAATAAATTGACGCCACCGCCGGGCCCTTCGCCGGTGCCGATCAAGGGGTTCACGCTCGCAGCCGGTCCTGCGGGCGGCGCGGTTTGTGCCGGCAGAGCGTGCAGGCAAAAGCACAAGAGGCCAAGCAAGAACGTTGCAAAGAAAAGGTGTAGCCGGAGACCGGTATCTCGCGCAGGCACGTTTATGACTTGTTTCACAGGAATTTTCACCCCCACCCATCATAACCTCGCGGCGGGATGTAGCGCCGGACTCCAGGCCCGCATAAGACGTCTGGCGGCGTGGACGCCGCCAGTACAGCCGGTCTCCCACCCCAAGAAACTAAGACCGTTTCTTGGGGGCCCCGGTCTGGAGACCGGCGCTACGCTTTCGCCGAGCCGCGCCAGGGAAGTGCGTCTTTGCTGCGCAAATGCTTTCCGGGGTTGCCGAACTAAGTGCTACTTTCATCGCGTCAGCCGCTTACCTCGCCGTCCGCCAACCTCCTGCCTGTAAAATCAACCTGAAACTCAGCCTCAAACGGCAGTGGAGGCAACTTGCTTTACTGGCTTCTTTACGAAAAACTGTTTCCGTTTTTTCACCCGTTCCGGATCTTCCGCTACCTCACGTTTCGCACGGCGTTTGCCACACTGACGGCGCTGCTGATCGCGCTGTTCATCGGGCCGTGGGTGATCGAGAAGCTGAGGGAGTTCCAGATCGGCCAGTATGTGCGCGCGGACGGGCCGCAATCGCATCTTAAGAAGTCGGGCACGCCCACCATGGGCGGTGTTCTGATCATCATCGCGATAGTGCTGCCCACGGTGCTCTGGGCCGATCCCGCCAATCCGTTTGTATGGATTACGGTGTTTTCCACGCTGGCCTTCGGCGCCATCGGTTTTACCGACGACTACATCAAGGTAGTGCAGCGGCGCAGCCTGGGCCTCACGGCACGGGCCAAGTTGTTGTGGCAGGGGCTGGCCGGCGCGCTGGTGGCAGCCGCGCTGGTGGTGATGGATCAATTCAAGCTCTTCAATACGCGGCTGTCCGTGCCCTTCATCAAAAGTCTGCGCCCCGATCTGCTGTGGCACCATTGGCCAGCGACGCTTCTACATCTTGGCCTCCTGGCCTTCGTGCCCTTCGTGATTTGGGTCATGTTGTGGCTGGTGGGCATGTCGAATGCGGTGAACCTGACCGACGGGCTCGATGGCCTAGCCATCGGCTGCACCATCATCTCTTCCGGCGCATTGGTCGTGCTCACATATGTCAGCGGCCACGTGGTGTTTGCCGACTATCTTGAGCTGCAGCGCATGCCCATGGTCAGCGAATTGACGGTGTTTTGCGGGTCCATGGTCGGCGCTTCTATCGGTTTTCTCTGGTACAACGCGCATCCGGCCGAGATTTTCATGGGCGACGTGGGCTCGCTGGCGTTGGGCGGGGCCATCGGCACCGTGGCCATCATCATCCGGCAGGAGCTGCTGCTGCCGTTCATTGGCGGCATCTTCATTCTGGAAGCGGTTTCGGTGATCCTGCAGGTGGGCAGCTACAAGTTGCGCAATGGAAAGCGCATCTTCAAGATGGCGCCTCTGCACCACCACTTCGAGCAGCTGGGATGGAGCGAGTCGAAGGTGATCGCGCGCTTCTGGATCGGCGCCCTGGTGTTTGCATTGTTTGCACTCACCACGCTGAAATTGCGCTAAACACGGCGCGCGGCGAGGCACCCGCGGTGCACAATGAAGTTGTCGCAGCTGCCGAAGGGCAAGTAAAAGCAATGGAACTGAAAGGCAAAAAAGTTCTGGTGGTGGGCCTGGGGAAGTCCGGGCTTGCGGCGGCGTTGTTTTTGCGCCGGCAGGGCGCGCAGGTAACGGTTTCCGATATTCGCTCGGCTGAGTCGCTGGCCAAGGAGATTCCGGCGTTGCTGGATGAGGGCGTCATGGTGGAGGCAGGCGGCCACGGCCTGTTGACCTTCCGCCGCCAGGATCTGATCGTAGTCAGCCCCGGTGTGCCGCTGAATACGCCCGAACTGGTGCAGGCCCGCAACTTCGGCCGCCCGGTGATCGGCGAGCTGGAGTTGGCCGCGCGCTTTTTGAAAGGCAAGATCCTGGCCATCACCGGCTCCAACGGCAAGACCACGACGACGGCGCTGGCCGGGGAAATCCTGAAAGAGTCGGGATTGCCGACGCTGGTTGCCGGCAACATCGGCTTGCCGGTGGTGGGCATTATCGATGAAAGCAGCGAAAACACGTGGTCGGTGTTGGAGGTTTCGAGCTTCCAGTTGGAGAGCACGGAAAAGTTCCATCCGAAGATCGCGGTGATCCTGAACATCACGCCCGACCATCTGGACCGGCACGGCACCTTTGAGAATTACGCGCTGGCCAAGGAGCGCATCTTTACTGCGCAGGATGCGAGCGACTTTGCGGTGCTGAACGCCGACAACGCGCGGACCGCCGAGGCCGCGGTCCGAGCCGGGGGCGGCGTTGGAAACCATTCTGCCGCTCAAGAAGATTCCGCTCAAGGGCGAGCACAACGTGGAAAATACGTTGGCGGCGGTGTGCGCGGCGCGGCTGGCCGGCGTGTCGCCTGAAGCGATTGCGCGAGCGATCGAGAAATTCAAGGCCGTGGAGCATCGCCTGGAATATGTAGACATGATCAATTGCGTGGAGTACTACAACGACTCCAAGGCCACCAACGTGGATGCGACGGAGAAGGCGGTGGCCGCATTTCCCGGCGGCATTCACCTGATTCTGGGCGGCAAGGACAAGGGCGCTCCGTACTCCCCGCTGGCGCCGCTTTTGCGCGAGCGCGTGCGCGCCATTTACACGATTGGCGCAGCGGCGGCCAAAATTGAATCCGAATTGCGCGGGGTGGTTCCTATGCACTCCTGCGGGACACTGGCCAACGCGGTGGACGCGGCGGCCAAAGCGGCGCGGCCCGGCGACGTGGTGCTGCTGGCGCCGGCGTGCTCCAGCTACGATCAGTTTGAGAATTACGAGCAGCGCGGACGCGCCTTCAAGCAACTGGTGTGCGAGCGGCGCGAATGGAAGGCGCGGAAAAATCCGTAGGAGCTTATGGCAAAGCGAGTTGGAGTCGACAAATGGCTGTTTTTCACCACCTGCGTGCTGGTGGTCACGGGGCTGGTGATGGTCTTCTCTGCCTCCGCCGTGGTCGATCAGGAGCGGTACCACTCGGCCTACACCTTCGTTTTTACACAGGCTATCTGGGCCGTAGCTGGAGTGGTGGCGCTGCTGGTGCTGATGCACATCGACATCAGCCATTACAATTCGCCGCGCTTTATCTATGCAGCCCTGTGCGTGACCGCGGTGCTGCTGGTGCTGGTGTTTCTAATGCCCGGCTCGCATCACACGCACCGCTGGATTCGCTTCGGCGATTTCTTCACCTTCCAGCCCTCTGAGATTGCCAAACCCGTGCTGGTGTTTTTTCTGGCGTGGTTCCTGCACACGCGGCTGGACGCGATGCACGAATGGGGTCGCACGCTCGTGCCCGCTGCGCTGATTCCGTTTCTATTTATCATTTTGATCGTCGCCCAGCCGGACCTGGGCACGGCTTTGGTGCTGGCCGGCGTGACCGCCATGATGATGGTGCTGGCGGGAATGGAGTGGAAGATTTTCTTCGGCGCCTGCTGTGCGGCTCTGCCGGCTCTGGCGGCGCTGCTGTTGTGGGTTCCGTGGCGGCGTGCGCGCATGCTGGTCTTCCTCAGCCCCGAAGCCGATCCGCAAGGCGCCGGCTATCACATCTACCAATCGCTGATCGCCGTGGGCACCGGCGGATTCACGGGCCGCGGCTACATGGAAGGAATGCAGAAACTGTTTTACCTGCCGGAGGCCTCGACGGATTTCATCTTCGCCAACATCGCGGAGGAGCTGGGGTTCGTCGGCGCCATTTTCATCGTGCTTCTGTTCGCCGCGTTCGGGGCGCGTGGGCTGCGCACCGCATTTCGCTGCACAGATTCTTTTGCGCGGCTGGTTGCCTTCGGCATCACGACGTCGATTCTGTTGCAGGCCTTCTTCAACATCAGCGTGGTGCTCTCGCTGGTTCCTAACAAGGGCATTCCCCTGCCGATGATTTCGCACGGCGGCACGTCGCTGTTCTGCACGCTGGCGAGTATTGGGATATTGCTCAATATTTCTCGGCAAGCGGAATAAGGCAGGGAGCGAGGGAGCAAGCGAGCGAGGGAGCAAGAAAACAGGGGCTAGGGAACGGGGAGTAGAGAATAGAGAATAGAAATTAAGGATTAGGGAACAAGGTCGAGAGTGGCTCAACTGCGAATTCTGATTGCTGGCGGCGGTACAGGCGGGCACATTATTCCCGCGCTGGCCGTGGCGCGCGAACTGGTGGATCGCCATGGCGCGGAAGTGCTGTTTGTGGGCACGGCGCGGGGATTGGAGACGCGGCTGGTGCCCGGTGCGGGGTTTGCGCTGCGCCTGATCGATGTGGGGCCGCTCAAGAGTGTGTCGCTGATGACGCGGCTGCGCACGCTTTCCCGTTTGCCGGCCAGCATCGGCGATTGCAAGCGCATGATCCGGGAGTTCCGGCCCTGCGCCGTGCTGGGCGTGGGCGGCTACGCATCTGGACCGGCGATGGCGGCGGCGCTCTGGCTCAAGGTTCCTGCCATGGCTTTCGAGCCTAATGCCATGCCCGGACTGGCGAACCGTTTGGTGGGCAAACGGGTGCAGGCGGCAGCCGTCAACTTTCCCGCGGCAACCACGTGGTTCCGCAACGCCGAAGTGACCGGCGTTCCCGTGCGGCCCGAGTTTTTCTCGTTGCCAAGGCCCACCGGCCCGCCCCATCTTCTCGTCTTTGGCGGCTCGCAAGGGGCGCGTATTTTCAACATCAATTTGCCGAGATTGATACCGGCGCTGCTGTGCGCGGTTCCGGGTCTCACGGTGCTGCACCAGTGCGGCGCGCGCCACGCCGCTGCTACCGAAGAGGCTTATCGAGCCAGCGGGGCCGACTCTTCGCGCTGGCAGGTGCAGCCGTTTCTCGACGATATGCCGTCGCAGTTTGCCCGAGCCAATTTGGTCATGTCGCGCAGCGGCGCTTCCACCGTGGCGGAACTTGCAGCCGCGAGCAAGCCTTCGCTGCTGGTGCCTTTTGCCGCCGCCACCGACGAGCACCAGCGCCGCAATGCCGAAGCCATGGTCGAGGCCGGAGCGGCCGTCATGATGGAAGAGAAGGATCTGGAGATTCCCGAGCACTTGCTGGCTGCGCTGACCGGCCTACTGAACGATCCGGCGCGCACGGCGGCGATGGGCGCGGCCGCGCGGACCCAGGCTCATCCCGGCGCGGCCGAGCGCATTGCCGACCGGCTGGCGGCGCTGGCGAGAAAATAGCAAGTCAGCAAGTTACTTTGCCGGCGGCGTTTCACCGGCCGCGTCTCCCAGTGGGAGATCGGCGGTTCCGATGCGCCCGGTGGCCGAAACGCGAACGGTAAACCGGATGCGCACCGCCTTTCGGTCATGGTCGGTCATATGATAGGGAACGTCGATGTTGCGCAAAATGCGGCCGGTAGGGGGATCGGTAGCAAGAGCAGCGAAATGCATCACGTTGGCACTCTGCTTCAGCTCTTTGCCCTTCTTGTCAAAAGTGCTAATGGCCAGGATCAGCTCAGTGGTGCGGCGCGGCTGCGTATCGGTTGGGAGTTTCCAAATCAGTCCGTGGCCGTCGACGTGCACAATGAAAGTGTCTGGCTCGGTTGGCGACCGATGTACCTCGATTGGAACACCGTCGTAGACCATGTTGCTGGAGTCGGCGGAGATAATGTCCGCTAGCAGCCGCCGTGACGGGTTCTCAGCATTTACGCGCAGTGGACCGCCCTGCAGGTAATATCCCTCGCGTGTGACGACGTGCAATCCGGGCCGATCCACGGTGACATTGATTTTGCGAAACTTTTGCGGATCGGATGTGCTGCTCATCGGCCGGTAGCTGAGTGAGTAGATGTTAGCCCCATCCTGGATGGCGGTCTGGATCTCCGTGTCGACATCATTGCGGCCGTAAAGTGTCCGGCCGCCGGTCGCCTTGGCGAGCTTGTTGAACTCGTAGTTCCCGCCGAAGGGATCGATCATGGGGTCGCCCCCGTATTCACCAGGGTCAGCCATGACACCCGCCGGATCAATCGTGTAGAGCGTGATGCGCGCATCGCGCAGGACATTGACGCAATCCTGCACGGCGCTGAAGATGCGATTCTCCGTGTCGATGGGCACGCTCATGCGCGATGGCGGGAAGCCCCGGCCAATCCAGATCATGTTCTTGTGGCCCGGATGCCCGGCGACCGCCTCGGCCACACGTCTCAAGGTGATGAAGGCCGTGGCGTAGCGCTCGCTCACCCAGGCGCCCTGATGCACCTGCCAGGGATACGCCACGAAGTGATGATTCAGCGCGGACAGGATCTCGCTCTTGTCCTGTGTGTAATCATGCAGGACGGTGAAGTGCTCCAAGTCGACAGCGATCAGCATGGTCGGCGTAATCAGCTTGTCGGGCTGTTTATCAAGATACTTCTTCAGCGAATAGCGCGCGAAGGCCATGTCCTCGAAGCGCGTGTTGAACTCGTCGAGCAGGATGATATCCACCGGAGCGCGTGGCGCGAGACGGTCCAGGTCGGCAGTGGAGTTGATCACAAGTTCCGGGGCGGGGATATGCGTGCGCGCTACTTCAAAGTTGAGGATGGTCTGCGGCTGGCCCGATTCCTCAACATGAAAATCATCGCGCTTCAGGTCCGTGACCACCGCGCCCTTGGCGTCCACCACGACCATGTCGAGCACCACCAGACGCGAGACCGTGCGGATCGTATATGTGCCATCGCTATTCTTAACCGGCTGGGCTGGGTTGGATGGAGTTGGGTTGGGATTTTGCGATGGAGATTGTGGTTGAGCGGAAGGGGCTGGCGGCGCCGGTTCCTGGGTCTGCGTTTGCGGTTGCGCCGCCGGAGCGGCCTCGGGCTGTTGCGCAAACAAACACGGCAGAGCCAATGCCGACAGCAGGATAAGCAGAAGCAGATAAAGACGTGAGCCTTGCATGACGTGCCTCGGATTTGACAGCCATCATACCGCTATTGCCGCTCTTCGTGGTGAAAACTTACATCAGGAGTGGGCAATAGCAATCCTTCCTGCGCGACGGCGAAGCGCGGAAGTATGGTGCATCTTAAGAAGAGTGAAGAGAAATTCGTGTGCATGCAAAAAGCCCGCTCTGCCGAAGCAGAGCGGGCTTTTTGATTCTGGCAAATTACCGGAATTTACCGGTGTCCGCCGCCGCCGTGGCCGCCGCCTCCACCGTGTCCGCCGCCACCGCTGAACCCAGCGTGTGCGCCGCCACCACCGCCGTAGCTGCGTGCACCGCCGCTATAGCCATGCGCTACGCCGCCGCCTGCGTACCCACGAGCTCCGCCGGCATAACCGCGTGCTCCGCCTGCATAGCCACGAGCGCCGTAGCCATATCCGCCGCGACCATAGCCGTAGCCACCGCGACCGTAGCCGTATCCGCCACGGCCCCAGCCCCGTCCGTACCAGGGTCCGGCACCGATAAAGAAGCCGCCCGCGAACCAACCCGGTCCGTAATAGCCGTAAGGCGCGCAAGCGTAGGGGTAGTAAGAGTAATAGCCCCATTCGCAATCCGGGGGGCCGTAATAGGCGGGATAACCTACTGCGGGACCGACGCCGATTCCCACCGCTACCTGGGCATTTGCTGGAACAGCGGCGAACGGCAGAATTACAAGTACTGCCAACGCGGCCAACGCGATCAAACTAAACTTCTTCATAACACCCTCCTTGTGCCGCCCGATTCCTGACTTGCCCAACCGGGGACCGGAGTCGCCTCCAGCCTAAGCACCCGCCAGCCTCTTCTTTTTATGACTTACGGCCGGCTTTCAATCTCTTAAACAACATTTTCGCTCTTTTGTTGCGGTCCAATGAAAGAATCCCGCAACCCCAATCAAAGAGCAAGGACTTTCCGCGTCCTCTTGCCAAGGCGGTAACTCCAAAGTGAGTTACGCTCACCTTGTTAGATGCTCGAATGGGCCAAATGTCACAAAAAGCGGCCTCTCCGGTTGGGAGAGGCCGCATGTGCAGGCAGCAGAAGGCGAAGCTACCTGCGGAAATAACCGCGATGGCCGACGAAATGCGGTCCGTAGAACGGTCCGTGACCAATTACGACGCCGCCACGGATGACCGGGCCGACGCCCACGAAATTCCAATATCCGGGTACCCAGACGCCGCCGTCCCAATATCCGCCGACCCAGACATATCCCGGGCCAGGGCAGGCCGGCACGTATCCGCGCGCGCCGATGTAGACGCCAATGCGAGCAGCCTGGGCGGGCGCTGCGCCAATGCCCACGATTCCGGCTGCCAATGCCGCTGCTAACATCCACTTCTTCATGCTGCCCATAGTTCCTCCATTCCAGGCGGCTGGTTTTGCTCGGCCGCCCCGGCGTCCAGCCCACCTCGGAGGCTTGGCTCTTGCCGCCTCCCTGGGCTCGCCGGTTCTGACTCTTCAAACACGGTGGGCGCGAAAGGTTGTGCGCAACTTTTCGGCAGAGAGCGGGGTTTATGGCGCGAATTTTCGCCGATATACAGGATGTAAAACCGGCTTCGGCGCGGCTACGGTATCCTGAAATGCGATTGATGCCGATGGTTCAAACCATCCTGTTTGCGCCGGTGCCTGCCGCTGGGCAAACGGCCGTTCTGCGCAAGGAGATTTCTATGCCGCACGCTCATGGCAGCTTTACTGTCGACGTTCATCCCCTTACGCCCACGCCTGCCGCAGGCCTGAGCCGCTTCACCATCAACAAGGTGATTCACGGCGACCTGGAGGCGACGACTATAGGCGAAATGCTTGCGGGTGGAGATCCGCGGTCGGGTGCGGCAGGCTACGTTGCCATTGAGGTCGTGACGGGAACCATGGACGGCAAACACGGCACCTTTGCCCTGCAGCACTTTGCCACCATGGACGAGAACGGGCCGAGGATGCAAGTGATCGTGGTGCCCGGCTCCGGCAGCGGCGATTTCAAAGGCATCGAAGGGACATTCTTCATACACATCGAAGAGGGGAAACATTCTTACCACCTCGAATACACGATGCCGGAAGTGCAGTAAGCAGTGGAGAGCCATTAGCCAATAGCCAGTAGCTAAATGCCAATAGCTGACAGCGAACAGCAGGCGGCTGACCCCTGACACCTGACATCTGAAACCAGCGCCGCCTCTGCTACCCTGATCCTTCACATCCATGTTTGCCACTTCGCAGCACGCGCACTTCATCGGTATCGGCGGCATCGGCATGAGCGGCATTGCCGAAATCCTCCTCAACCTGGGCATGAAGGTCTCCGGTTCCGATTTGAAGCGCAGCGCGGTCACCGACCGGCTGGCCGCACTGGGCGCGACCATCCACGAGGGGCACAACGCGGCCAACGTGGCCGGAGCGACGGTGGTCGTCACCAGCTCCGCGGTGAACGCGAAAAATCCCGAGGTGCTGGAAGCGCACGCGCGCAGAATTCCCGTGATCCATCGCGGAGAGATGCTGGCGGAGTTGATGCGGATCAAGTACGGCATCGCCATTGCCGGCATGCACGGCAAAACTACGACGACATCGATGGTGGCCGCGGTGCTGAGCGCGGGTGGACTCGATCCCACGGTCGTGGTGGGCGGACGCGTGGACGCGCTGGGCTCGAACGCGCGGCTCGGCGCTTCGCAATATCTTGTGGCCGAGGCCGACGAAAGCGATCGCTCCTTCCTCAAGCTCTCGCCGATCCTGGCGGTGGTGACGAATCTGGACCGCGAGCACATGGATTGTTACCACGACATGGCCGACGTGGAGCGCGCCTTCATCGACTTTATCGATCGCGTTCCGTTTTACGGCGCGGTGACGGCCTGCATCGACAATGCACTGCTGAAGGGAATTCTGCCGCGTGTGCGGCGGCGCGTGTTTACGTACGGCGTGGCGGCGGAGGCGGATTTCCGGCTGGAGATTCTCAATACCGCACAAGCGCCCGGTTTAGCCAAGGGGCAGGGAAGTATGTTCTCGCGTTTCCTGGTGCACACCACCGCGGGGCCGCTCGGGCCTTTCGAATTGCATGTACCCGGGCGGCACAATGTGCTGAACGCCACGGCCGCCGTCGCCATTGCGCGTCAACTCGAAGTTTCGCCCACGAAGATTGCTGAAGGGCTTAGGAGCTTTCGCGGCGTCGACCGGCGCTTCCAACTGAGAGGCCAGGCGCGAGGCGTGACCGTTGTCGATGATTACGGCCACCACCCCACAGAGATTCGTGCCACGCTGGAGGCAGCGCGCGCCTCGATATGCGCCTCTGGGCGCGCTTCGAGCGGCGGCAAGATCCATGTGGTCTTCCAGCCGCACCGGTACTCCCGTACCGCGGATCTTTTGGATCAGTTCGGAGGCGCGTTTAGCGACGCCGACACCGTGATTGTGCTGCCCATTTACGCCGCCAGCGAGGAGCCAATTCCCGGCGTGACGGCAGAGCGGCTCGCCGAGCGCATTCAGGGCCCGAGGGTTGTGTTCGCTCCCGATTTTGCCGCCGCGATGCACGCGGTTGCGGCCGCGGCCCACGAGGGCGACCTGATTCTGACCCTCGGCGCGGGCAACGTGAGCCAACTGGCACCGCAAATCCTGGCTGCGCTCGCAGCGGAGTAGTCACTCGCCGCCCTGTTATGATGGGCGCGCAAATCCAAACCAGTTTTCGCGAGGCAGGAATGACGGCCAATTCACGCAGGGATTTTCTCAAGGCATCCTCCGCCGCGGTTGCGGCATTCGCAGTTTCCAAACCAGTTTCCGCGTGGGCCGATGCGCCCGGCCCGGTCGACGTCTGGGCCACGTCTCGTGATCGGCGTCATCAAAAGAGCGCGCCGCTGGCGTGGAAACCCGCCGGCGCTGTTGCCGCCGACGCCATCGTTCTCAATCCCGCGGAAGCGCGGCAGGAGTTGCTGGGATTTGGCGCAGCGCTCACCGACGCTTCTTGCTACGTGCTGAGCCGGCTCAGCGCCACTGAGCAAAAGGCGCTGCTCGAGGAGTTGTTCGCGCCGGGCGAGATGGCGTTCAACGTTTGCCGCACCTGCATCGGAGCCAGCGACTATTCACAAACCGTCTACAGTTTCGACGAGAGCACGGAACCCGATCTCGAATTGAAGAAGTTTTCCATCGATCATGACCGCGCATACATTCTTCCCATTCTCAGTGCGGCGCGCCACGTCAATCCCGGTCTGTTCCTCTTCTCCTCGCCGTGGAGCCCGCCGGGATGGATGAAATCGAATGGCTCCATGCTGGGCGGGGCGATGCGCAGCCACTACTTCGAGCCCTATGCGCACTACTTCCTGAAATTCCTCGCGGAGTACAAGGCTGCGGGAGTGCCCATCGACGCCGTCACGATCCAGAACGAAGTTGATACCGACCAGGACGGGCGAATGCCGGCCTGCCTGTGGGGCCAGGAATACGAGATGGCATTTGTGAAATCGCATCTGGGCCCGCTGTTTCGCAAAGAGGGCGTGAGTACGAAGATCTGGATCCTCGACCACAACTACAACCTGTGGGGCCGCGCCATCGACGAACTCAGCGATGCCGGCGTGTACGAATCGGTGGACGGGATTGCGTGGCACGGCTACGGGGGCGAGGTGTCGGCGATGACCCGTGTGCACCAGGCTTTTCCGCAGAAGAATGCTTACTGGACCGAAGGCGGCCCCGACATCAATGCGCCCGATTACCAGACCGACTGGTCGCATTGGGCGCAAACCTTCAACGGGATCGCGAACAACTGGGCTCGCTCCATCACGGCATGGAAT